>DATIUL010000001.1:0-2891 GCA_035466865.1 Anaerolineaceae bacterium
TTCCAGGCGTTTCTGCAATGGGGTTTGCTCTTCTTCTACACTTTGGAGCATCTTGGCAATCAGGCCCAGTTGGGTTTTCATGCCGGTGGTGGTGACGACGCCCTGGCCGCGGCCATATGTGGCTACCGTACCCATGAAAGCACTGTTTGCGCGATCACCAATAGGGATATCGGTTTGCAGCAAGCTTTCAGCATTCTTTTTGGAGGGCACAGATTCCCCAGTGAGGGAAGCTTCATCGATGCTGAGGTTTACAGCCTCAAGCAAGCGCAGATCGGCAGGAATAAAGTTGCCAGCCTCGATAAAGACCATATCTCCAGGTACCAGTAACCTGGTGGGGATGGTCTGGCGATGGCCATCGCGCATCACCTGGGCTTCAGGGGCCGCCATTTTTTTGAGTGCTGCCAGTGATTTTTCTGCCCGTGATTCCTGGATAATGCCCATCACCGCGTTGAGAATAACAATCAGCACAATGGCACCAGCTTCAATTTTGTCGCCGAGTGCAAAAGAGATGACCGCCGCAATAATGAGCAACCAAATCACAAAACTGTTGATCTGCGCCCAGAGCATCTGCAGGAATGTTGTGCCCTTTTTCTGTTCAAGTTCGTTTGGGCCAATTTCTTCAAGCCTACGGGCAGCTTCTTCAGATGTCAAGCCGGACTTTGCCGGGACCTGTAATTTCTTTAGTACCTCCTGGGAACCAAGCGCATACCAGGAGACTTCAACAGCCTCGGTTTGATCAGATAGGGAAGTATTTTTATTGTCTGCCATCAATTTATCCTTTAGGTGATTTGGTGCAACCTATCTATTATACCTAAATCCAACGGGCAAAATGTGAGTGACACTTTGGAACCAGCCATTTTTGTAAGTTTGAAAACAAACCCCTGTGCTAAAATCTATCCATGCAATGGAACTTGTACGGACACGACCTGGCGGTCGAATTCATGCATGAACATACCAAACCTGAGAAGATGCGCCAGGCTTATTTAATTACCGGTCCCGATGGGGTTGGGCGAAAAAGCCTGGCTTTGGCTTTCATTAAAGCCATCTGCTGCCAGAATCCGCCGACCCAGGGGGAATTCTGCAATCAGTGTATTAGTTGCCGTCAAATTGACTCAAAGACCTTTAGCGACTTGACAATTATCGAGCAAGAGGGCAACAAGGAAATCAAGATAGACCAAATTCGTGAGATGCAAAAAACGCTCACCCTGGCCCCTTTCCAGGCACCCAAACGCTTTGTGCTCATCCCAAATTTTCAGAGAGCCACTGCTGGGGCTGCTAATGCCCTATTAAAATCACTGGAAGAACCGCCACCCCGGGCTTTAATCATACTGACCGCGGATGCACGTGAAAGCTTGCTGGAAACTATTGCCTCGCGGTGCGAGCAGGTGCGTCTGGGGCCTATGACCGTTGAAGCGTCGTTGGGTGTACTCAAAGACCAATTTAATATTTCAGAAGAACAATCCAGACAGCTTGCGCATATGACGGCAGGCCGGATTGGTGCTTCTCTGCGTTTACGTGATGACCCACAGGTGGTGGAAGCTCAGAACGACATCCTGGTGGAACTTGAAGACTTACTGGAAAAGACGCTGCGCGCGCGGCTGCAATATGTAGATGAGCTAATGCGTCAGAAGATACCCCCAAGGGAGCAAGCCGGTAAGTTGATTCCGGTGTGGCTGGGTTATTGGCGCGATTGCTTGATCAGTGCTGCAAAGGCAGACATACCCTTTGTCAATGTCAAACACGAGGAGTGGATCAAAAGAACTGCTTCCCAGGTTCCATTGGAAAAGATCCAGAAAATTCTACTGGCACATGAACATGCCCTGGAACAAATTGAAGCCTATGCCAACTCGCGATTGGTACTGGAAAACCTGCTGCTGATGCCGCCGAGGCTGCATTGACCCAAAATTCACTCATCCCTGCTGCTGAGGGGCTCCACCCCGAACCTTCAAAGGAAAATTTTCCAGCCGAGAGCCAAAGCTCCCGCCTTAAAAGTCTTATCCTGACCTGTCTGAAGATTGGTTTGATCAGTTTTGGTGCTCCAACAGCACATATCGCCATGATGGAAAACGAATTTGTGCGCAAGCGCAAATGGATAAGTGAAGATCAATTTCTGGATATGTTGGCTGCCGCCAACCTGATCCCTGGGCCTAATGCCAGTGAATTGGCTTACCATGTGGGTTATGTACGCGCAGGCTTGCCTGGGTTGGTGCTGGGGGGCCTGGCTTTTATCCTGCCTGCCTTTCTTGCATCGGCAATCCTGGGCGCGGTCTATGTAAAATACGGGGCACTGCCATTTGTTGGCGAATTGTTTTATTTTGTTAATCCACTTGTTCTGGCGATTGTCATAGATACCACCTGGAGAGTTGGAAAATCGAGCCTCAAAGGCTGGGAGCAATTCCTGATATTTGGTCTGACGATTGCAGCCTCCTTATTGGGCGGCAACGAAACCGTCATCCTGCTCTCCGCGGGCGTTTTGGGTATCCTACTGCATTACTGGCTAAAAAAGAAACAACAACCCCGATTGCTGATGTCCTTCCTGCCTTTGCCTTTGGTTGGTTTAGTGCCTCTCCTATATTCTGCTGCGCCAATAGTGGAAAACCGCTTGGTACAGATATTCCTCTATTTCCTCAAGACAGGCGCTGTTCTTTTTGGATCGAGCATGGTACTTTTCGGACTGATTCAGAATGACGTGGTCAATCGCTTTGGTTGGTTGACACCCCAACAACTCTCCGACTCCATTACCGTTGGCCAGATTACACCCGGACCGGTGCTCTCATCCACATCCTTTATTGGTTTTCTTTCCGGTGGTTGGGCTGGTGCAGCCCTGGCTACCTTGGGCGTGTTTCTGCCGGGTTTTATCCTGGTGGCCGTTACAGCTCCCATCCTGATGA
>DATIUL010000002.1:0-2918 GCA_035466865.1 Anaerolineaceae bacterium
CGCGCAAGCTCATGATATTGACCAGGGCCTCTGACCAATTTTGTTGACTGACGAGAGACTTGGTGGTGTTAAATAATTCGTCTGCTCCCCGTAGGTCTGGGGTAGCGGTCGGTCCTATGACCTCTTCAGTGGGTAACATACTCTGGGTAGGCAAGGCCTGGGTTGGTAAACCCATTTTCAACTGGATACCTACCAACATATCTTGCGCGCCAGGGAAATCTGGATAAATTTTTAAGATGTATTCAATGCGCTGTTTGGCAGTATCAAGTTGCCCTTTTTCCAAATCATCGTAAGCCAGGGTCAGTTGTTGGGCAGCCACTGTCAGAAGGTTATCCTTTTGCGCTCTTAGACGCCGATTAACTCCTCGTGTGTATCCAAGCCATACTCCAAATATTAGGGATAAGATTACAAATAGGATGGCTCCAGAAATCCACCAACCCACTTGTTTCTTTACTTTGGGTTCCAGAACGACCTGTTCGGCATCAATGGAATCACTTATTTCAGGAAATATTTCCTCGTTTGTTTCTGAGGATTCTGGTTTTTTTTCTTCGTCATTCATAATTTTTCTATCACGCACTTTCTAAAGATTAATTATAGCGTAGACCTAAAGACTATTTAATTCCTTCAAATCAACCCGCACGAGCAAAGCTGCAGCAATTATTCCAATCAGAAATGCCACGATCGCGTACAAAAATCCGGTACGGAAGTAAAGAATTCCGAAGGCAATGGCTCCACCGAGCAAAGCTCCAGCTAAACCTCGCAACAAGGTTGGCCAGACAATTATCGGCTTTTGGAATTCTTTACGCAGGAAGATAAACAAGAAACCAGCCTGGATGGCATAAGCAATGGTGTTTGCCGCGGCAATCCCAACCGCCTGGAATGGTTGATATAGAACAACCCCAAGACCCAGGAAGACCAGCATTGTCAACCCTGCCCCAAAGGTTGGGAAAAAGGGCTTCTGTACAGAGTAAAAGGAACGGACAAAAAGTTCCACCAAAGAATGCCCAATGATACCTGCCATAAAGACCCGGCTAACATCCACCACACGCTGAGTATCAGCCGCTGAAAAACCAAAGAAACGTTCCACAAGTGGGGAAAGCACAACACTGGCTACCACCGCAATCGGAACCGTTAATGCCAGCATAATGCGCCCCGCTTTTTCAATTTTGGTCGCCAGGGCGTCAAATTGCTTGCTGGCAAACAATTCTGAGAGGGTTGGCAGCACAGCTGTGGCGATGGCAGTTCCAATCAGTGTTTCAGGGATTTGCATCAACCACCACCCGTAAGTCAGCGCGGTAACCGACCCCTCACTAAGGCGGCTGGCCAAATTGTCCTGAATATTGAAGATCATCGCAATAAAGAACATGCTCAAGACGCGAGGTCCCATCAATTTCAACACGCGCTTGGTTGCTGCATCGCTGAGTTTCAAAACAGGAGTCCATTTGAACTTAAACCGTAAAAGACCAGGTATCTGAATAAGCAGGTGCAAGAGCGCGCCGATAATCACGCCGTAAACCATGCCATTCACGCCCAATCCCATGGCAGGCAACTTGACTGGACCAAACTGATAAGGGGTTGTTGGGGCCAAAATTACTACCCCAAATATTTGTCCGATATCGTAGAAAATGGGAGCCAATGCTGGTAAGAAAAAATGTTGATTGGTCTGCAATCCA
Source organism: Anaerolineaceae bacterium (assembly GCA_035466865.1). Lineage (GTDB taxonomy): Bacteria > Chloroflexota > Anaerolineae > Anaerolineales > Anaerolineaceae > Mesolinea. The sequence continues at coordinate 1,674 of DATIUL010000002.1, forward strand.
GACATCACCAACCCGCTTATCGAGAAGATAATCGTTGCCACCAGGTTCAAACGCATCAGGTTGGTTGTCAGATCGATCTGATCAGGAGTGAAACCAGGTGCAACACCAATTTTGCTGCTCACCAGGGTTCTGGCAAAGATTGCCACCAGGATAGCAGCGGCCACGGTTACGATTAGGGCAATGTTGAGGATATTGGAGAATAATTTCCAGGCTTTCTCGCGCCCTTCTGCGGTCAAGACTTCACTGAGCACTGGGATAAAGGCTATTGCCAAAGCACCACCAGAAATGAGCATGAAAAGCATGTCCGGGATATTGTTGGCTGAATTAAAGGCATCCAATACTCCAGAGAGCTGAAACTGGCGTGAAACCAGCATGATTCTCAAGATGCCCAGACCCTTATCGACAGCAAAGAACAAGGCTAATAGCAGTGAAACCTTTGACAATCGGCTTAATTTTTTCATAAATCTCCCAATAATGAACCGTCCAATTATGCCACAAGAACGTAAAGGCAAAATTTCAGGGGCAAGGCTTTATAATTCAAAACGATACTATGGATACAAAAAATTTTGGCACGTTATTTGTTGTTTCTACACCCATCGGCAATCCGGGTGATTTGACCATTAGGGCACTGGAAGTATTGAAAGCTGCTGATGCTGTTCTTTGCGAAGAGCGCAAAGAAGGCGCCAGATTTCTTAAATCCATTTCCGTTACCAAACCACTCATCGAGCTCAATGAGCATAATGAATCAGATATGATCCAAACTGTTCTGGTGCGGCTCATGAACGGCGAAAATCTGGCTCTCATATCTGATTGCGGCACACCTGTCTTTAATGACCCAGGCAGGCAGCTCCTCGATTTGCTGTACGGATCAAGGATTCCCATTATCCCCGTACCCGGTGCTTCATCGCTGATGTCTGCCATTTCAGTTTGTCCGTTTGATCTCGACCAATTCTACTTTGCAGGCTTTTTGCCTTCAAAAACGGAGCAACGCGCAGCGGTTATGGCACGGTTAGCCACATCATCCAACGCGATTATCCTGATGGATACACCATACCGCCTATCCAAAGTTCTCGCCGAGGTTGTTAAAGCCTTTGGGCGAACGCAGAAAATTTTCTTGGCTTGCGATATCACCCTGCCATCTGAACGTTTTTACTTGGGGGAAGCTCAAAAAGTAGCTGAAGAATCTCAAAACCGCAAAGCTGAATTCATCCTCATCCTGGATAAGCCCGAGCGCAGACGATAAGT
>DATIUL010000003.1:0-1861 GCA_035466865.1 Anaerolineaceae bacterium
TTGCAGCTTCTATGAGCGCTGTTTCAACTTCAGCTTTAGCCGAAGTTGATCCAGGCAGAATTACTTACAAACCTACTGAAGCAATTGATATAGTAGTCGCTAAAATACAAGCAGCCATTGATGGAATTAGCCATGGCGCAAGTGGTGAAGAAGCAGCTGCTCTTATCAAACAAGCTAGTGATATGAGTAAAGAAATCAATGCTAATGATAAAGTAGATAACGCGCGCGCAAAAGCTAACAGAAAGTTGAAATCTGCTATAACACACGCTAAAGAATCTGCTTTACAAGAAGCTGAAGCAGAATTGAGAGATGCCAAAAAAGATTTTGAAGCTCTGAAAAGCTTACTCTAATAGCAATACGATCCTATCAGGTTGCCTTTTGGTTTCCTGATAGGTTCTGTTCCGTCCTGCTTAACATCTTATTTAATCTTCCTGTTACATAGCTAACTAAATTTGAATAATTGCTTATTTTCATAGCAATGCAAAAGCTTGCGCTTTTCACAAAACACCTTGTTAATCTACATATCTACCCGTTTTTTTCGGATCAATACAGCTGATTTTCGAGATAACAACTAACGTAAGCATAGACAAAAATAATGACTGATCTATTTAATCAATGGGGAAATTTTCTTTTCCATACCCGTAATGTTCTTTTTCCCGTACTTATTGCGATAGTGCTGTTCTTATGGCCTCCCGTTGCAATAGATAATATTCCTGGTGTATATCTTATGGCTATTGGCTTGGCAATGATCATGATAGGACAGAGCTTAAGAATATTGGCCATTGGACTTTCGTATATAGTACGGGGTGGACGAATGAGACGAATATATGCCGAAAACTTAGTCACAGACGGTCTCTTTTCACATTGTAGAAATCCCTTGTACGTTGGTAATGTACTGATTGTGATGGGCTTTGTATTTGTATCAGGTAACTTGACAGGAATTATTGTTGGCTCAGTGGCTTTTATGGTCATATATCGACTGATTGTTCATAGTGAAGAGAATTTTTTAAGCGCCAAGTTTGGAGAGCCTTATGCTGCTTTCTGTGCCGATGTACCTCGCTGGATACCCAGATTCAAAGGCCTACAGGAAACAATTAAAAACTATCAGTTTGACTGGCCTAAAGTTGCCGTTAAAGAATATGGCACTATAATGACATCGCTGATGGTTCCACTGGGACTCATTGCCTACAAGTTAAATTTGGCAAATAAAATGGACGATTATCAGTCACTTTTAATTGGCTTGGCCGTCCTTATATTAGCTGCTTATGGGTTTGTCCGTTTTTTAAAGAAAACCGAACGCCTCAAACCTATGCGGTAATTAAACATAGAGAGAACGGTTAGATTGTTATGAAACACGAAGATTAGAATATTTCATTTGCGTCTAACCTGAAACAAACAGAATACAGTAACTAAAATACAGTAACTAAACGGCATATTATATGACAGAACAAGATAGAGTATTTCTACAGACGGGGCGGACGGAAGATTTTGCTTTTGACGAACGTGTTGCTAAAGTTTTTGATAATATGGTTTCAAGGAGCGTACCTTTTTATAATGAAGTGCAGCGTATTCAGTCAGATCTTATCATGGATTTTTTACCTGAAGATTCGGGTGTAGTCTGCGATTTAGGATGCTCGACAGGGACTACCATAGAGTACCTTACAAGGCATCAAAAATGTCCGAATAGTACCCAGTTTATTGGGTATGACAATTCTGAGTCAATGTTGGATAAAGCCCGTGACAAATTGTCTGAACAAATAGCAGCCGGAAAAGTATCATTGATTACCGCCGATCTAAGCCGTCTTCCCAAATTGCCTGCTTGCAATGCTGTCATCCTTAATTGGACTTTGCAATTTGTTCG
>DATIUL010000004.1:0-1858 GCA_035466865.1 Anaerolineaceae bacterium
CTTCAGAACCCAGCAGTTCTTCGATTGAAACACCCAGGATGCGGGATAGGTCGCCTAGTTTACCAATATCGGGCATTGTATTGCCGCGTTCCCAGTTGCTCACCGCCTGGAAGCTCACCAGCATCTGGTCAGCCAGTTCCATCTGGGTCATGTCTTTTGCTTTTCGCAGCTCGGCGATGCGAGCGCCTATTCTTCTTGTATCAAACATGTTTTGCTCCTTTGACTTTGATACCCGCATTGTAGGCTTTCTTGCACCTAAATACTATCAATTAACGCTTGAAATGGGTAGATTCCAGCCTTGCTTGAGTGCATTTCTGATACAGCACTTGGTGTTAATCAGTCATTGCGAGTGGTTTTGCGAAGCAATCTGGGTTTTCCTTGTTCTCTTGCCTCTTTTTACATTCTGAATTTCAAGACCTCAAACCAGATTGCTTCCTCGTTAATACTTCTCACAATGACTAATGGGGATGAGACTACATCGCGAAGAATTCTTTATTTGCGTATGAACTCTCTGAGTTGGGCCCGAACATTGTCATCCCGAACGAATGTGAGGGATCCATGGTTTCTGAAATAAATTACAAAGATTCCTCGTTTCTCTCGGAATGACAAACGTGAAAGACCATATAATTAGCCCATGCTAAAAATTCTTCATTTCGCCGATGCCCACATTGACATGGCCAACTACGGCCAGCACGACCCAAAAACTGGGTTGCCCTCCCGTGTTATTGACTTCCTAAATTCCCTGGATAATATTGTCGAGACCGCCATCACCGAAAAGGTTGACCTGGTGCTCTTTGCTGGCGATGCCTACCGCGATCGTTCCCCCGCGCCTACTTTCCAACGCGAGTGGGATAAACGTGTGGTTAAACTTTCCAAAGCGGGCATTGAAACACTCCTGATTACTGGCAATCACGACATTGCCCCTTCAGCTTTGCGTGCCCATGCTCTGCAAGAAATGGAAACGCTGGAGATTCCCCATATCCATGTCGCCAGCAGCACGCGGCTTTTCACTCCAGACGACTTGGGCGGTTTACCCCTTTACGTCGTAACCGTCCCCTGGATTACCCGGGCAAAGACCGCAGAAAATCTGATGAACCAAAACATTGATGCCCACGCAGTAGATAATGAAGAAGGTGATCAAAATAAGCGCGACGCGTTGGTGACAGTGGGCCTGCAGGATATCTTCGAGGATTATTTTTCCCGGATGGACCCCGACCTGCCTGTTATCCTTGTAGCCCATGCCAGCATTGAAGGTGCTCAATACGGTCAGGAACGGCTGATTACTGTTGGAAAAGATCTGATTCTTCCACCCAGCCTGGTACGAGACCCTCGCTTTGACTATGTGGCCCTGGGGCACATCCATAAATTCCAGGATCTAAACCTAAATGCCTATCCGCCGGTGGTCTACTCCGGTTCCATAGAACGGGTGGATTTTGGCGAAATCAGTGAAGACAAGGGTTTTGTGATTGTAGATTTGATAAAAGGCCAGACAACGTATCAATTCCAACAGCTGCCAACACGCCATTTTATCGAGCTCAAGGTATTCCTACAAATCGACGATCCGGTTCTCGATAAACTGGTGCGGGCTTTGCCCTCAGAAAAAGAGGCTGAAAACGCCATTGTGCGGCTTTCAATCTTCTACCCGAAAGCGGTCGAGACCCAAATTGATGAAGCTGAGTTGCGCCGCCGCATGAAAGGTGCATTCCAGTTCACGCTGGCCAAGCACACCGATAACCCCATTCGGGCACGCTTAAGCGAAGGCCAGGAAACCAGCCTGATGACCCTCGCGGAACTTTTGGATTTCTATTGGCGAAGCAACAATACGGACGACACTGAAAGGGCCAGGTTGGTGGCGTTA
>DATIUL010000005.1:0-2365 GCA_035466865.1 Anaerolineaceae bacterium
GTTCTGATTCATTTTTGGTTTAAACAAGCTGCCAACTTCTGTTTATGATTGGGATGAGAGAGGGAAGGCTGAAGACCCTCCCTCTTCATGGATGCAGCTCTACGATGCGCTCTGAATCTCACTTGCCGTTATCTCGCCCGGATTGCTGCGCAACAGTACAATTCCCACCCAGATGAACCAGACGATTTGACCCAAGCCAAACACAGCTACCAAAGCGTTCAGCGCCGGTATGATTGTGATAATGCCCACTGCGCCAACCACCAACCCGAGGATATTCACACCCCTGGGAAGTCCACCAGCCCGCAAGGCAGCCAAACTGATCAATAACGTCATCAGGCCACCCAGTATTTCACCATTAGCATTACCCAGTCCGTCAATTGCGGGTTCAATTCCCTGTTAGGTCAATGCAGCCTGGGCTGGATCAGTAGCATTGAGTGCCACAACTGAGGTGAGGGCGGCATTCGCGACCATACCGCTGGCAATCAATGAGCCAGCCCAGATGATCCCTATTGCGGCTGCCACTTGCATAAGGGCTGGCGCCCCAGCTTTCAACCTGTTGTATAAAGCCAGCACAAAAACAATCAGAAAAAAGCCAAAGAAGACATACATGATAAGGTTGGTCGAAAAAACGACCGCCTGGTTAGCGACATTCACGGCAACCTTCTGAGATAAATCGGTGATGCTGATGTAATCCAGAATAACAATGAAGATAATTAATCCGCTCAAGTGTGCTAATGCCATGTAAAGTGCTGCAAAACCACCAAATTTCTGTAAAGATTTCATTTCATTTCTCCTTTTTTTCTATGTTCAAATAAGTTCAACTACTGGCTTCCACTTCCATGCATTCCAAACAACCAGCAAGATAAACACAAGTTGTGCAGTTGACCAAACGAACTCATAACTAACAGATTGCAGTACAAAACCTAAAACCCAAAAACCAAGAATAATCACAGCATAGAGTATCCCTATGATGCGGTTTGCCCAACGACTCGCGGGAGCCTTCAAAATCAGGGTTAAGGCACACATAAGTATGGGAAACACAAATATTATCGACATGACTAACAATAATTCTGGGGTTAATTTGATAGATCCAGAATTTTCAAGTAAAGACTTTAGTGCAACCGAATCACTTAAGCGGTACGTATCCCCGTTTAAAGAACTTAATACTTCAGCTATCCATAGCACTGCAAGGACTATCCTCACATCCAAAGGATTTTTTGTTTCTTTATTTTTTCCAAGGGGACTTACTATGGTTGAATTCATTTTTTATCTCCTTTAGCGAACGATATTTACGAGTATTACCATTTGATCCCTAGCATGTCGGCCAAATTACGCTTCAGATTTGTGCCACTTCCAAGCGTTCCAGATGATGAGTAACAGAGCCGCAATTTCAACCGTGGAATAAAAAATATACATAGGTGATGGGACTCCAAGAAACAATGAGCCGATTTGGACCACAACTAATAGTGTTCCTGCAATGATGTTTACCCAACGATTAGTGCGGTATTTTAATACCCAGGACAGGACAATCATCAAAAATGGAATCTCGAACATTACTGCGGTTCCCAACAAGAATCCTTCAGTGATTTTTACCGTCCCACCCCCCGTGACCCCCGACATTATCTCTTTCAAAACCCCAGGCTCCAATTTTGTGAGGGTATCGCAATACATATAATTCACTGTATAAAACACCCACAATAGGATCAGCAAGATTTTCGGATTCATTTTGGTGCTTGTTATGTTTGTGTTCATTTATTACTCCTTTTTGGTAAATACTGATGAGTTTCATTGGATAAGATTTGACGGGTTGATCTCTGATGTGCCTTCCGCTCCGGATTCGACGGTACAGACCGAGATTAATGGCATGCCTAAATCACGCACTTTTTTGAGCAATCCATGCAACGCCGCCTGGTCAACCACCAGACCGGTTAGTAGCGTGTTCCCGTTTCCTTCCAGCGTGATCGTCAGCCCTTCAAACCATTCTGTCCACTGGGAATCCAGTTGACCCTTGATCCTGATTCGATAGATCGTTGGTTGACTGGGATCTGTTTTTGGATATGTTTTGTTTGACAACTCCCTTCTCCTTTTTAAGCCAGTTATTAAAGTCCATTTCACTTGCTCTAGACACAGGTATCATATCGGCAGCAAGGTGTTGTCGAATAGACACTTTGGTGTGGTGCGGAGTGTTGTTTTGGGAAAATAATTTATTCCATCGTATGACCTTAGGTTCATTTTGATTTCCACTTCCCTTTTACGTTGACACTCTCCTTAAAATTGAAAGGCTCTCACCTCGCAGGACTTGAGAGCCTTTCACCTTAAGCAACATAGGGTTGAATTAGAAGTTACCCTTCTACATCTTTTCCAT
>DATIUL010000006.1:0-2217 GCA_035466865.1 Anaerolineaceae bacterium
GCATTGGGTAGGGCAGCATACTGACCTAAACTGGGTAAAGCTGGCAAAATTTGACCTGCAGGTTGAGGAAAAATTTGATACTCTGCCCACGGATGAATCCACGACGATTAATGCCTTCTTCCAAGACGACAGCCGACCGCTGGATAGGCTGGAAATTGGACAGGCTGTACTAATTCACGCCTGGCAAAGGCAGGATCTGCTGGAAACGGTGAAGAATTTGACCCCCGACCTCATGACCCGCATGCTGCCTGGGCAGCGTTGGAACATCAACGGCATACTAAACCACATCGGTCGGACGGAAACACGCTACTTGGCTTACCTTGACCTGCCACTACCAACCGCGGAATTATTGGTTCACAACCCGTTCAAGATACTTGAGCTGAGTTATGAACTTGTGCAAAAATATTTACCGGAGTTGACAGGAAGTACAGCCATTCTGGAGCACGATGGAGAGTTTTGGTCGGCTCGTAAGTTGGTGCGTTGCTTGCTATGGCACCAGCGTGACCACTGTAAGCAAATTCAGCAGATTGTGGAGATGGCAAACATGTAACAAAGAGTTAAACTCAATAGCTCGTCATTCCGAGCATAGCGAGGAATCTTTGTTTATCGGATCCACACACAGATCCCTCGCGTTCGTTCGGGATGACAAGAAAAAGAAAAATAAGGGAATTTAAAATAAAACTGAAGCCTCACCCGCTCCAGTTTTATTTTCGATCAAAATAGTGTTTTGTCACAAATGATCCTGTCAGGGTAAATTTGAAAGGAGAGAAACATTTTTACCCTACGCCTATAGAATAACGCGCGTTAGTTAAATCATCGCTAATTCCACGTTATGGTTATGTTAAAACCCGCTTCTTCATGTACCTGAAGCCAAAACAGAACAGAATTAGAGGGGTGGAAACCCTCATCACAATTCCATCCCTTTTCCGGGGATATGGCGAAAATCAAGGATTACTATTGGGCAAGCCCCGTTCCACCAGGCAATTATGCTATTATTAAAGCCTTGGTGAAGCATGAAATTTTGGAAACATACCCTGCCTTTTTTACTCCTTAACATCCTCATTTCAGCCGCAACAGTATGCGCTGTCCTGTATTTTTTCGGACCCAGGATTATTGCTCTCTCAGAGGACCGTTTAGGCATGGCAAGCGCGATTGTACCCAAAACTACGGAGGCCAGTGCTGCCTCCCCCACGCAAGCAACGCCAGGTGAACTAAATCTGCTCATCGGCGGGGTATTTGGGGCCGGTGACCTGCAAACGGAGTACGTGCTCATCAAAAACCAGGGAAAGGCCACCGCAAACTTGCTCAACTGGAACTTGCAGGGTAAACGCGGTCAGAACTACAGTTTTCCAGACTTAAGGTTGGCACAAAACGGCACCGTCAAGATATTTACAAAAACAGGTACGGATACGGTTTTGGAACTTTACATGAAGAGCGATGCTTCGCTCTGGCAGCAGGGTGATATCCTCACCCTCAAGGATGCCAATGGTAAAGTCCAGACCACCTTCCAGGTGCCTTAGGAGAAACCATGTCGCAAGCCCTTTATAGAACCTGGCGCCCTGCCCTCTGGGAAGAAGTTGTTGGCCAGGAACCGATTGTTACCACGCTCAAGAATGCCATTGCCACCAACAAGGTGGGGCATGCTTATCTCTTTGCCGGCCCTCGCGGTACGGGCAAAACCACCAGCGCGCGGCTGCTTGCCAAAGCGGTGAACTGCCTTGATGAAGACCTTGGCAATCGGCCCTGTAATCATTGCGCCAACTGCCTTGCAGTGAACGAGGGGCGCTTCCTGGATTTGATAGAAATTGACGCGGCCTCCAACACCAGCGTTGACGACATCCGCGACCTGCGCGATAAGATCAACTTCTCGCCTAGCCAGGGCCGCATGAAGGTCTACATAATCGATGAAGTGCACATGCTTTCCTCTTCGGCTTTCAATGCCTTGCTGAAAACGCTTGAGGAACCGCCATCACATGTAATTTTTATCCTGGCGACAACTGAAATCCACAAGATTCCAGCAACGGTTCTCAGCCGTTGCCAGCGCTATGAATTCAGGCGTATCCCAGTGCCTACCATAATCGAGAAACTGAAAATTCTTTGCAAACAGGAAAATATTAAGATTGATGACGACGCCTTGTCATTGGTTGCCCGTCAGGCTACCGGTGCCATGCGGGATGCCATTTCCCTGGTAGACCAGCTTTCGTCAATCGGCAAAAA
>DATIUL010000007.1:0-2863 GCA_035466865.1 Anaerolineaceae bacterium
GGCTTTTTAATCTATTTCAGCTATGGAAATCTACTCCGCGTCAGTCAGAGCTGGGTGACGAATGAGACTATCCCTGCGTGGTTGGGCGGTTCAGGAGTTAATGTACTCTTGTTGTTAATTGGCAGTTTTTTAGTGGCAAGATTGTATGGATGGCGGTGGCTCATTATGAAAGTTAGAAGGAAGGTGCCTTAAGTGAATGTATTAACAGGCTATATTGTCAGAGAAATTCTAAAAGGCTCTTTTGTTGCGATGTTAGTATTATTGACCTTGTTTAATTTGTTTACCTTTACTGATGAGTTGAAGGATTTGGGCGAAGGAAGTTATGGCTTAAAAGAAATCCTCTATTATCTTGCCCTGACTTCACCAAGGGTTTTTTATGAATTGGTTCCTGCCTCAGCATTATTAGGCAGTCTATTTATATTGGGAGCGATGGGTAATAATCGTGAGCTAATTGCGATGCGAGCAGCGGGATTATCTATTTTTGGAATTATTAGAGCGGTAATGCTGGCGGGCGCAATTTTAGTAGTTATTTCAATACTTGTCGGTGAATTTGTTGCCCCAGTAACCGAGCGCATGGCTCAATTGATCAAGGTTACCGCTCAAAATAAGCAAGTTCTTATGAACGCCAAATATGGACTCTGGCTCCGTGAAGGCAAGAAGTTCATCAATATCCGGCAAATAGAAGATGACGGTAATTTAGCTGATATCAGTATTTATGAACTGGATGATCAACAACATTTACACCAGGCTATGCACGCAGACCAGGCTGTTTTTCTGGGTAATCAGCAATGGAACATGAAAAACATCAAAACATCAGAAATTTCAACACAACAAATGCTTGCAAGTACACAAGACAGCCAACTTTGGAAATCATCAATCGCTCCAAATTTGTTAAAAATTGTTGTTGTTAACCCGAATAATTTATCGTTATATGATCTGGCCAATTATATTAAATTTTTAAAGAAAAATAATCAAAAATCCCATGTTTTTGAGCTGGCTTTTTGGGGACGTGTAGTCAATCCGCTGGTAACTTTTGTCATGTTATTGTTATCAGCACCCATCGTTATCGGCGTTAAACGAGGTGTTAGTGTAGGTGGAAGAATGATGATTGGGGTTGTTATTGGTATGGGCTTTAATATTATTGACAAAATTGTAGGACACATCGGATTAATTTATAACCTGAATCCTCCATTAATGGCATTTATTCCCAGTCTGACTGTTTTAGCCCTGGCACTATTTGCCGTGAAGCGGGTGCAAGAATAGTTTATTCTCAAATTCAATGGGGGGAATGTTAATTGACTATAGTTTCAAAATTACTTATTTTCTGCTACGGCTTACCCGCGCTTGACTTCTTGATTATCGAGTTTGGTACCATAGGCCAAGGTCGCTTCCTTCAACAAGACAATATCGGACTGAATCCCCTGGAATAGCCACAGAGCAGAAATTAAGCCAGAAAAGCCAACAAACCCAAAAATACCTAACAGTATTGAAGCCCAGCGTGATCCAACTGAAGGGCCGAGGATGATTCCCAGCGCTAACACAATCATCGGAAAAGCGCCGGCCATTGCCAGATACCGCCACCTCCAGGAATCAACACGGGTTAGAGTTGCCACATCGTCGGCGGCAACTGAACCTGGAGTAATAAATGCCGGGTAGAACACATGTGTGCATAGCCACGTCACGGCCAAGAAAGGGTAAGTCGCGACAAAAACGCCGCAAATGGCTAGTGAAGTGATGAAGTAGACATAGTCACGAAATTCCAATGCACCAATCATCACTGGATAGATCGGCCCCGCCACGATCCATATGCACGCGCTGATAAGTGCGACATATTGCCCCAACAACAAGCAACGTTTCCGTAAAAATGTCAAGGATTCTTGAGGTACAACCCTGCCTCTGACTAACTCTGCGAGGCCGTGGCTTACGGGTCTGGCGAAAATGATGAATAATGCTATGCCCGCCAAAAACCCGATGCTATTCACAAGTACCGCCCAAAGCTGAAAGTAGTTTTCCGCCTGCTCGACCCCTCGTCTAGCCATAGGATGCACGATAACCTCCAGGTTGAACAGATAGTTAAATGCTGCCGCTAATGCGTTTGGGAGAAGACTAACAATCACCATAAGCATTAAAGGATACCGGTTTGCTAAATCGTGCCACCTGTTCGCCTTTGGTCCGAGCCGAGACAAATCCTTAGTCAGCTCGCGCAACGGTTTGATTCTCTCTGGAACATCCAGGTAGTGCGATTGAATTGAGGTAATTGCCTCGAATTCAGTTAACGCCTCTTGCCAATGCCCCCGATCCAGATTGGCCAATGCAGCGGAATACAGGCGTGCGACTTTCGGTTCCACTGTAATTCTTTCTATGGCAGCGAATAATCGGGCTATGTCGTCGTCCCAACGATCATATGTAAGGGTAATGCCTTCCAATGTGCTCAGCTGCTTAAGTTCATTAGGAAGTTCGTCAGCCTTCGGCATCTTGGCATTTTCTAACAAAACTGGAATTATCGGAATCTTACGCTCCAGGGCGGCACTAATCTCGAGTCGCACAAAGTCAGTAAGATTTTCTATTCGACGTTGTCCATTTTCATCCCGTAACTCGATCCAGTTTGGGCCAATAAGCGCAAGCAACAGTTCGCAATTTCTAACCGCCTCATTGATAATAATTGGAAAATCGCTCCCAGCCGCAATGTCTTCCATGTCCAGGAAGACTTGCTTACCGCCGAAGGTATTACGCATTTCGCTCAGGAGCGCTCTGACGTACCCAGGCGAATCCGCACGTCGATAGCTAATGAAAATTGAGCCTCTGAAACTTTGGTTTTTCAATATATCATCACCAGGAATGTTAGTAGATTGCTAAAAAAAAC
>DATIUL010000008.1:0-2658 GCA_035466865.1 Anaerolineaceae bacterium
TAACCAATCGGGAAGAGACCAAAAACGAAGATGATAATCGCGGCTGGAAGTATAAATAGGTATCCTTCGTACTGTTCGCGAAGGATAATCATCCGTAAAGAATTCTGACGCCTTTTCCTGCTAACCCTCGGCTTAATTTCCTCAGTCAACATTAGCCTCCGCGCTTATTGTAATCTCGCCAACCAATCTAAAGATTAATTAATTCATAAAAGGCACGTTAATGTAAATATCTTTGTAATTTTATCTTAAACCTATCACATCTAACAGAAAAAAAATTAATCAACGGTTTCTAATTAGACCAGCTTATCAATGTGTAAATTGGGTCGTGGTCACTCAATTGCTCTGCTTGCAATTGCATTGAATTGAGATGAACAACTTTAAAATCCAGGATGTCAATTTCAAGAGCTTTACTAATTAGAATATGATCAAGTACCTGCCCCATGCCGGAATGGGAGTAAGTGAACCGCTCATTTTCAGGCAAGTGCATAAACAGGTTTTGGAGACCACTTAATTCCAGTTTCTTGAGCGGATCAGTCCATGGAAAATCATTCAGATCTCCCAGCAAAATAATCCTGGCTTTCGGTTCTATAGAGAGAATCTGCGATATTGTGCTTGCGATGAGGCTTGCCTGGCCGTTGCGCTGTTTGCTGGTTTCAAGGGGTGGTGGCTGGATTTCTCCGTATAAAGGCCCATCTTCACTTTTTGATTTCAGATGGCAATTGATGACATAAAAGCGTTCTCCATTGTATAAAAACTGGACAAACAAGGGCTTGCGACTGCCATTAAAAAAATAATTTCCAATCCCCAAGCGGGCTGGATTGTTTGAAAGCTGAACGGAACCACTTTGGTTCTCGATGGTGAGGGCTTGGTTGGGTTTTGCTGGATTCCAATTAGTAGGTTCAATGCCTTTATCGGCGCGATAAAGAATAACCGGCCGGATGTTCCCACCAGGTACGCCACCATCAGCATCGTCGATAGGGTCGATATTCACCCAGCGGTAAGTGGGACCGCCAGCAGCCTTGATAGCCGAGACAATCGCTTTGATTGTTTCATTAGCACTTGTAACATTGGAATCCATTCCGCCATCGTTGTCCATCACTTCCTGCAGCGCGAGCAAATCAGGTGAGGCAAGTTTGTGAACGATATCGTCAGCCAGTACTTCCAAACGATCTGGGCGGGCGACGGGGTCTAAATTCTCGACGTTGTACGTGACGACTGAAAGTTCATTTTCACCGGAACCATCTTCAACAATTTGGATACTTGGCTTGCTTTGTGTATAAACGAGGCGTTCTGTGGGCTCCAGATTGTACTCACCAAAGTTGTAGTCAACGATGCCGATGATTGGCTTGGTAAAATGCGCTCCCACGTAAATATTGGGCATCACAAGGAAGTCATCATCCAGCAGCAAGCGCTCCGGGTTGAAATCACCTTCCCGGATGACCATAAGGCCTTCCGAGGACAGTTTGTCGGTGTATTTCCCGTTGTCACCGACCACGCTGACATTGCGGTAACCATTCTTTGTGCTCACGGCGATGGCGTTATTGACTTGGACAAGCATGCCTTCCAAACTTTCATAAAAATCCAGCCCGTCTTCGTTGGGGTCGTAGGAATTATTATGGGTGATATAGCCTTTTGTGTCGTTTTCGATGATTTTACTCGGCGGGATGCGGCCTCCTTCACCTATAACTAATGCTTGTGGAACAGGATATTGTTTTTCTTGCAGGTTGCACTTTTCTGCCACCAAGTTGGTGATAGTCAATGAATTTTTGCCGATACCCGCAGGGTTAAACTCGCGCACAACTGCTTTGGGCAAAAGGATTAAATTTCCGACGGCAGGGTCGCAATAGCCAGTAGGTTTTACAAAAACACCATCAGAAGTATCAGGGTCTCCATCCGGTTGTGGATCCTGAATGAAGAATCCATCCCCCCGCACCGCGGTCACGACTCCCAGGATATTGTTCACCGTCATTCCATTGTAAGGTGAACGGTGTTGTTTTCCCTGTATTTGACCGATTTTCAGCCTTCCACCGCTTGATTCTAAGGAGGGAGCAGCCTGAGTAAGACTTATTGGAGCTGGCACTGTGGCCAGGTTAGGCGACAAAACAGGGGTTCTGGGTACATAAAATCGCTGCCCGGGCATGCAGGAAGACAGAAAAATGAGAGAAAAAAAGACAAATAACGTTTTATACGAATGCAATTTCTTCATGGGGTCTGTTTCGATCTCAATATATTTTACATCAAGGCTTGGTAAATTTTCCTTTTGACTAAATCTTTATGCAGTAAAATCTACTGCATCTGTCTCCAGGAATCTCACCTTAATGGAGACTGAACTTAGGAGAGAAATATGCGTGATGAAGTTGTCCTTATTACAGGCGCAAATGGCGAAATTGGTCATGGACTGATCCATTACCTGGCAAAAGCGGGCAAACAAATTGTCGCTTTGGATGTAAACCCAATGGACAGTTCCCTTACTGACGAAGTAAAAGCGTGTGTTGTCGGTGATATTTTGGATCAAACAATGCTCGGCCGCCTGGTTGTAGAACACCAGATTCGCTCCATTTATCATCTGGCCTCCATCCTTTCGACAAAAGCTGAATTCAATCCGGAGACTGCTCACAAAATAAACGTTGAAGGCACCATGAATTTGCTGCGATTGGC
>DATIUL010000009.1:0-2063 GCA_035466865.1 Anaerolineaceae bacterium
AATCGAGAAACTGAAAATTCTTTGCAAACAGGAAAATATTAAGATTGATGACGACGCCTTGTCATTGGTTGCCCGTCAGGCTACCGGTGCCATGCGGGATGCCATTTCCCTGGTAGACCAGCTTTCGTCAATCGGCAAAAAGATTGACCTGGCGATGGCTCAAAACCTTCTTGGAACAGCCACTAGCCAATCAGTTATTGAACTTGTGGATGCCATGCTTGCGCAATCCTCAGCCAGAGGTTTGGAGATTATCCAGGCCACCCTGGATTCGGGCGGAGATCCAAGGCAATTCTCCCGCCAGGTAGTAGATTATTTACGCAATTTAATGGTCATCAAGCTGGAAGGCGGCAAAACCCTCGAGTTAACTCCCGAGCAACGCGAGCAAATGGGCAAACAGGCAGAGGCTTTCAACACGCCAATCTTGATAAAAGCGATCACTGCCTTTGGCGAAGCGGCAACCGATCTTAAGGCCAACTGGTTTCCCGGGCTCAGCCTTGAATTGGCCTTTACCAGTACTCTCAGCCAGGATGAAGAAAGTATGCTTGTCCAGCGGTCGGCACCCCCCAGCACACTGCCTGTTCAAAAATCAGCCAACAAACCGGTTGATCTCAAACCTGCAAAACCTGAAGTAACACCTGAAAGCACCGATGGCATCGCTTTCAGTGTGGATTCCCTGCGTCAACATTGGGACCAGATCCGCAGCAAGGTGAGCAAAGAAAATGTAATGGTTGGCGCGTTGGTGAACTCCTCCGAACTGGCCAACATCGATGGCAATGTAATTACCATCTCCTTCAAGAGCGAGCTGCTGCGCGATAAAATGAATGATGAAAAAAATCTCAGGATCCTCAAACGGGTCCTGCAACGCATGTTCAAACAAGAGATCCTGGTAGCCTTAACCGTTGGGCAAGGCGCAGGTGGTCTTGGGAGCGTGCCGGGCATTGTACCGGGAGGGCTGGTTGAAAAAGCCCAACAGGAACTTGGTGCCAAGGTGACAAAGATTGAAAAACGGAAAAAGGAGAATGACTAATGGCAAAAGGATTCCACGGACCCAGCATGCAACGCCCTGGCGGCAACATGATGTCCCAAATTCAAAAAATGCAGGAACAAATGGCGCAAGCCCAGGCTTCGCTGGCAGATGAAAAGATTACGGCTTCAGCTGGCGGTGGCGGCGTGAGCATAACCATGAGCGGTGATCAACGCGTTCTGGAAGTCAAAATTGAGAAAGACTTACTGGAAAGCGGCGACGTTGAAATGCTGCAAGACCTGGTTCTGACTGCCACCAACAAGGCCATCGCGGACTCCAAAAAGATGGCTGAAGATAAGATGGCCCCCTTTACCGGCATGCTTTCCGGTTTAGGCCTCGGTTTTTAGGCTGATAGCCCCGCATGAAAACATTACCTGCCCCGGTTGAAGCCCTGGTTGAATCTTTTGCGCGTCTGCCCGGGATTGGCCCTAAGAGCGCCTCACGCTTGGCCTTTTACCTGCTAAAGGCACCCGATGAGGTCTCTACTGATTTGGCTAAAGCCCTTCAAGAACTGAAGGCCCAAACCGGCCATTGCAGCCGTTGCTTCAACATTACATTGGCCGGTGAGGCGCTTTGCGATATTTGTGCTTCAACAATCCGCAGCGAAGCCATGCTCTGCGTGGTCGAGGAACCGATGGATGTTCTGGCAATTGAACGCACCGGTGCGTACCAGGGTAAATACCACGTGCTGATGGGTGTTCTCTCGCCGATAGAAGGCATTGGACCGGACCAAATCACAATTTTCCCGCTGCTGGAGCGCTTGAAAGCTGGCGAGGTAAAAGAAGTGATCATCGCCACCAACCCTTCCATGGAAGGGGATGCCACAGCGCTTTATCTGCAACAGAGAATTGCACCGATGGGCATTAAAGTGAGCCGTCTGGCCCGTGGCTTACCGGTAGGCGGGGATATTGAATATGCCGACCAGAACACCCTGCAGCGCGCCCTCTCTGGCCGGCAAAGTATGGATTAAATCGGCAAGTTAACCCAAACTGACTAATTTGCTTGTCATCCCAAACTTAACCCCGCTCGTCATCCCGAA
>DATIUL010000010.1:0-2661 GCA_035466865.1 Anaerolineaceae bacterium
AAACATCCTACTGAGCCACGCGGTAGGCACTGGACCACTCCTGGATGAGAAAACCACCTGCGCCATGATCCTTATTCGGGCCAATACGCTCACCCAGGGTCATTCAGGCATCAGGCTGGCAACTATTGAGCGCATGCTTGATTTGCTCAATCATCGCATAATCCCGCTCATCCCTTCCAAAGGTTCGCTGGGAGCCAGTGGAGATCTGGCGCCTCTGGCACATATGTCCCTGCCTTTGATTGGGCAAGGAGAGGTTTTCTATCACGGCAAACGCATGCCCTCAGCCGAAGCGTTAAATCAGGCGGGACTTAGCTCAATTAAATTAAGCGCTAAGGAAGGCCTGGCACTTACCAATGGCACCACCATGATGACCGCGTTGGGGTGTTTTGCTGTGGATGAAGCTTTAAACTTGATTCACTCCGCAAATGCTGCCTCTGCACTCACACTTGAAGCCCAGGATGGCACAATGCGCGCTTTTGATGCCCACATCCATGAACATCGGCCACAAAGCTGCCAGATAGAAACGGCTGCCGAGATGCGTGCCCTGCTCGAGGGTTCCACCCTTACCAGGCCGGATGACCCGCGGAATATTCAAGACGCCTATACCCTACGTTGCATCCCGCAAGTTCATGGTGCGGTACATTCAGCTATTCTCTACGCGCAAAACGTCATCAATATCGAACTTAACGCCGTAACTGACAACCCGCTGCTCTTTTTTGACCAGGGAGAAACGCGCGTCGTATCGGGAGGCAACTTCCACGGTGAACCACTTGCTCTGGCACTGGATTTTTTGAGTATCGCGTTAACTGACCTCGGAAATATGTCCGAAAGACGCATTGCCAAGCTGGTGGATAACCGCAGCGACATGAACCCCTACCCGCCTTTTCTAACCAATCGCGGCGGGTTGAATTCCGGATTTATGATCCTGCAATACACAGCAGCTGCCCTGGCATCCGAGAACAAAACGCTCTCCCACCCGTCAAGCACAGATTCCATACCTTCTTCGGGCAATGTGGAAGATCATGTTTCCATGGGGGCCAACTCTGCCTTGCATGCCTTGGAAGTGATCAAAAACTTGACAACAATTATAGCAATCGAGATTCTTTCTGCCTGCCAGGCGCTCGATTTTCGCCTGCAAAAAGATTCTCAGGCGCAACAGGGTGCAGGAACCCGAAAAGCTTATCACATTGTCAGGGAGCAAATTCCATTTATCCCTGAGGACACTTACCTAAAGCCCTATCTTGAAAAGATAAATGAACTGGTGAGCAGCCAGGCCTTCGCTGATCTCATTTGATTGAACCTAAGACCTGATAGAACCTGATTTTTGATTATTCCCCGGACCAAACCCCGGGGATTTTTGTGCCGCAAAACGGGCAGTGTCCTTGCTTCATTTGGTTCACCGTGGGGCGGAAACCGTCGCGCTCAACCAGTACTTCTCCACAACTATGACACCGGGTGGGTAAATCCACACCTGCGTTGCCAACGTATATGAATTTGAGGCCAGCCTTCCGGCCAATCGAGACCGCGTTTTGGATACTGCGCATGGAGGTTGGCGCAGAGGCATCGTACTGATAATTGGGGAAATACTTACTGATGTGCCAGGGGGTTACTTTGCCCAGGTTCGTGGCGATAAATGCTGCCAGGCCTTCCAGTTGGGTTTGGTCATCATTCAGGTCGGGCACTAACAAGGTGGTCACTTCCAGCCAGATGCCTGCCCGTACCATGGCTTCACAGGCCTCCAGAACCGGTTGCAGGTGCGCGCCCATGTACTGTTTGTAGACTGCATCATCGAAGGCTTTGATATCCACATTGGCCGCGTCCAGCCAGGTGGCCATATCTGCAACCACATCTTTTTGCATGTAACCATTGCTAACAAAAACATTTTTCAGGCCGTTGGCTTTTGCAATTCTGCCAACATCGCGGCAATATTCATAAAATATCGTTGGTTCGGTATAGGTGTAGGCAATGGATTGGCAGCCGCTTGCCAAAGCCCTGGCAACCACATTTTCGGGTGTCGTCAGAGGGATTTCTTCGATTGAGGTCATGTCGCAGGATTGCGAAATGTCCCAGTTTTGGCACCAGGCACAGCGAAAGTTGCAGCCTGGTGAGGCGATGGAATAGGCCTGGCTGCCCGGTAAAAAGTGGTAAAGTGGCTTCTTCTCAATGGGGTCGGCATGTTCGGCGATTAAATGGCCATAATCCAGAGAATACAGTTTGCCATCCTTATGGAGGCGCACTTTGCACACACCGGTTTGCCCTTCCGCGATGCGGCAGGCATGCGCGCAGAGATGACAAGCAATGCGGCCATCTGCTTGTATTGTATAGAAATCGGCTTCCTTCATCTGAAACTGCCTTTCCGGACCCATCAACGGGTTGGTCAAATAAGGGTCTGTTTACAAGGTAAGTATACAAACGTTTAAAACTTCAATACAAGTTAATAAAGCAATCAAGAATCAATCGGGTTGAATTTGGTCGTCATTCCAAACAACGGTTTGTTCAGATGAGGCATTCTGTAGATATAATTTTGATCAATCACATGCCCCTCTGAACAGGATGGTAGACCGATGAAAATTGGCTTTCTTCAGTTCGAACCAAAACACCTGGACCCTGCCTTCAATCTGAAATCTATCAAGGCTTACCTTGATAAGGCTGATTTTGACC
>DATIUL010000011.1:0-2232 GCA_035466865.1 Anaerolineaceae bacterium
TTCGCGTTCATGCAGGCGCAGAAGGCCTGTATCCACGAAGAATCCCTTGACTTGCTTACCAACAGCGCGCAGTGCCAGCGCGGTGGCCACACTGGAATCCACCCCGCCGCTGACCGCCGAAAGCACGGTTGCGTTGCCCACTTGCTGGCGGATGGCCGCCACGGATTCTTCAATAATCGACTCAGCCGTCCAATCTGGCTCGGCCTCACAAATTTTTAGTACGAAATTTCTGAGGATATCAGTCCCGCGCCGGGTATGCATCACTTCGGGGTGGAACTGTAGCCCAAAGCGCTTCTGTGCCTTATCAGCCATGGCCGCGATGGGGCAATTCTGGGAAGAAGCTATGGCCTGCCAGCCTTCAGGCAGCTTGGTCACCTGGTCGCCATGAGACATCCAAGCCGTCCACTCCCGTTTTTCAAGCAGCGGGCTTTCAGCATAAACCAGGACTTCGGCCAAGCCGTATTCACGGTGCTCAACCGGGCGCACTTCACCGCCTAATTGATGGGCCAGGGCCTGCATGCCGTAACAAATACCCAAAATTGGCAGGCCACTGCCCAGAATTGCTTCTGGGATGGACGGCGCGCCATGGTCGTACACTGAATTAGGCCCTCCCGAGAGGATGAAACCCTTGACTTCACTGCCATTGAAAGCTTCTGCAGGTGCATCCCAGGGGAGAAGTTCGCAAAAGACTTGCATTTCACGCACACGCCTGGCAATCAGCTGGGCATATTGAGAACCAAAATCAATGATGATGATCTTTTCGTGCATGGCTTCAGCTTTCACTCAAGGTACTGGGAATCAACAAAACACAGCAGGAAATCTACCCGCCTAATTTTCGAATTCATCCGTAAATTCAATGCCGTCCTCATCCAGGCGGCTGATTGAAACCAGGCTGTGGATGGGAATGTCAAGCGCTTGCAGCAGTGCCCGGCCGCCCTCGAATGTTTTCTCAATCAGGGTGCCGATGCCAAGCACTTGCGCTCCGGCAACTTCAGCCAGGCGTACAAGCCCTGCCATCGTAGCGCCGGAGGCTAAGAAGTCGTCGATGATGAGAACCTGATCGCCCCTCTCCAAATACTCTGGGGAGACAATCAGTTCCACGTTATTCCCCTTGGTGTGGGAGGGGGCAACTGTAATGTAAACCGTTGGGGGCATAGTCACTGGTTTGGTCTTGCGCGCATAGACCACCGGCAGGTTCAGGTATTTCCCGGTCATCAGCGCGGGGGCAATGCCAGAAATCTCGGCGGTTAGGATTTTATTGACAGGCAAATCTTTGAACAGCCTGGCGAATTCCGCCCCGCAGGCATCCATCAGCATGGGGTCCACCTGGTGGTTGATAAAGCGATCCACTTTCAGGATGCCATTGCCCAAATATTTGCCATCCCTGCGGATGCGGTCCTTCAATAATTTCATAACGCTCCTTAAAATAAAAGGGAACGAACTGCGTCGTTCCCTATGAATGGAAATCTATTCCTTCTGGTGCAGGATGTCCCCCTGGAAAACCGTCACGGCCTTACCTCCCAGGAATACACGGTTTTCGCCCAGGCGCACCCATAATTCCCCACCGCGTTTGCTGGCCTGGTAGGCATGAAATTCGGTTTTTCCCAGGCGCGCAGCCCAATAAGGCGCCAACGAACAATGTGCCATTCCGGTTACAGGGTCCTCAAGAATGCCTGTTTTGGGTGAGAAAAAGCGCGAGACAAAGTCAAATCGTGGAGCGCCTTGTGC
The DNA here is from genome assembly GCA_035466865.1 of Anaerolineaceae bacterium. Classification (GTDB taxonomy): domain Bacteria; phylum Chloroflexota; class Anaerolineae; order Anaerolineales; family Anaerolineaceae; genus Mesolinea. Next base: position 1,729 of record DATIUL010000011.1, read on the forward strand.
CGTAATAAGCACATCCTCGTATTTCAACTGGTTGATCTTGGTGAAATCAGGTGTATAGTCGCTGACCATTTCCGCAGATTCAAGCTCTACCAAGAGTAAACTTGCGTCGAATTCTGCCATGGAAACGCTGGAGACACCAAGGAGGGCTTCAATTAGCGGGTCTTTTTCCAAGGGTTTAGGATCCCGCCTGGGCATATCCAGCTCAATGGTACCGTTTTGGAAGGAAGCGCCAATCAAACCGCTTTTGGTGGCTGAAAAAGACGGCTACAAACTGCGCTGGTTCACCCCAACCATAGAAGTGGACCTTTGCGGCCACGCCACCCTTGCCAGCGCGCACATCCTCTTTGAATTTGGCTTTTACGAGCCCGATGAACGCATCACCTTTTACACCAAAAGCGGTTTGATTGGCGCTTCCTTCCAAAACGGTACCATTGAGCTGGATATGCCCAGGCGGGATCCTAAACCCTTGGAAAAAGACCCGCTAATTGAAGCCCTCCTTGGTGT
>DATIUL010000012.1:0-1929 GCA_035466865.1 Anaerolineaceae bacterium
GCCTTTTGCCTTTTCAGGGGAGTCCGCACGAACGTTTGAAGTGAGCAAAACCAGCGAAGCCAGACGTTCGGGATACCTGGTGGCAAACTCGAGGGCGATGTAACCGCCCATCGAGTGGCCAAGCAGGCAAACCCGTCGCAAGTCAAGGGCGTTCAACAGCGCCAGAAGGTCATCAGCAATTTGGCCGAGCGTGCCATCCGCCTGGCCAACAGCGGATTTTCCATGACCGCGCAAGTCGGGTGTGATAAAAAGTGCCTGTGACGCGTAAGCCGCGACCATTGGGCTCCAGATGCTTTTATCCAGCGCCAGGCCGTGCAACAGGACGATGGGCAAGCCCTCGCCGGATTCTGTGAAAACCATATCAAGGTCACTCGGCAGCATGGTCAGACTCCTTTGATTTTGCTTCAATCAACTCCTGACAGAAGGCAAGAGCCTCTTGTTCTGTTGACACATGCCCCTCGGCTTGTGCCTCTCGCAGGCTGGCCAATAAAACACCCAAGAGCGGGCCAGGTTTGAGCCCAAAGCGGCTCTTCAGGTCTTCCCCATCCAGCAGTTTGGGCGGGTTGATCACTTCGCTTTGCTTGGCGTACCAGGCATCAATCAGGTGCATGGTAATATCCAGTTCCCACTGCCAAGTGGTTGGTTCAAGCGTATTTTCTTTGGCCGCCAGGGTATCAGCCAGGGAAAGCAAGGCCAAATCAACCCCGAAGGTGCCAAGTTCCTGAAAATAACGGTAGATCGCGCGCCGGGTGAGCGGGTTGCGCGGGCTGGCTAGGTTATGGATGCGCATGTGCTGGGCAACCATCAGCTGCAAATACTTAGCCTCTTCTGCACCAAAGAGCATGCGGCTGCAGAGATCCACAACCAGCCCACTACTTTTGCCTGGGTGCTCACGAAAGTGAAAACGCCCGTCGGGCATGGGCTGGCGGCTGGCAGGCTTGCCCAGGTCATGGTAGAGCATGGCCAGGAGCAGGAGTGAGCGGCGTTTGCGGTCTGCCTGTAATGGCAGATTGAGGTTGCTGCTGATTTCTTGCTGGTAGGGTTGAAGATATTCCAACACGTCCTGAAGATTGGAGCCGGTAAGGTCACGCGGGAGGTTGGGGTTGGCACCGCCAATGAGGGTCTCAAGATAGAGGACAGCCTGTAGGGTGTGCTCCCAAAGGTCATGCACATGCGGTGGAACCGCTTCAAGGGTAAAAATCTGTTCGATATGCGGGAATATGGGCTTGAGCAGCTGCATTTCGTGCATCAGGCGCAAGGACTCAGCAAAATCCGGGATTTCCAGAAGTTTGAAAAGTTCATCCCGGATGCGTTCCCCACTTACTAAAGGCAAGCCCGCCGCCCCTGCAGAAATCAAACTTGAGGTTTCTGCATCGGGTTTTAGATGGAATTTCCGGATCAGACGAATGCTGCGCAAGGCGCGCAGCGGATCAAGCAGGATTGATTCGGTGCTGGCTACGCGCAGTATGCCAGAATTCAGGGCTTCTTTCCCGTTAAGAGGGTCGATGAGCGTTTGAGGATCTGAAAGTAGAACCGCCATCGCGTTGACCGTGTAGTCGCGGTGGCGCAGGTCTTCTTCAAGGGTTGTGCCGGTAAAACTGACAAAGTCAAGGATGCGTTCTTGCTCGGTTCCAGGGCCTTGCAGCACACGGGCTGTTTGGCGCTCATCATCCAGGGCATACCAAACACCATGCAAGGCTTTTTTAACGGCTTTTGCCAGGGGAATAGAACCTGCAGGAATTACAAAGTCCAGATCTTTTGGATTCTGCCCCAACAAAAGATCGCGTACGGCACCCCCCACTAAATAAACCGGCTGCTCACCTGCCAGGGATTGGATTGTATTGAAGAGCTCTAATAACCGCGGATCAATGATTGGGAACATACTTGGCAAGGTCCACCGTCCCGATGAACGGCAGGTTGCGGTAGTAT
>DATIUL010000013.1:0-11449 GCA_035466865.1 Anaerolineaceae bacterium
ATCGAAGTCCTCGGGGCGGCCACCACGTTGCTGGTATTGCTGCCAGGAAGAACCGAACTGATCGTATTTTGCGCGTTTTTCTTTATCTGAAAGCACTTGGTAGGCTTCGTTAATTTCTTTAAACCTATCTTCAGCGTGAGGCTTGTCCTTATTTACATCCGGATGCCATTCACGCGCAAGTTTGCGATATGCCTTTTTCAAGTCAGCATCGCTAATATTTTTTGGGACACCTAAAACTTTGTAATAATCCTTGTAATCCATAATACCTCGCCGAATAACCTCTTAATAATACGCTGAAAATATCAACATTCTATAAAAATCCAAGCTATCCAGCCATTCAAGCGAGAGTTGAGTGAAAATGCGGCCTGTTTTGACAAATTTTGGCGATTTTCAAGCGATGCTTGATTGGAATTTCCCGAGCTTTCCCTATAATCCCAGGTGTAAAGGAGATTGAAATGGACAACAATTTTGCACTAAATCGCTATATACGAGACGAATACCTGAGCCCGATCGTGTCTTGCCACAAGATCAACCAACAGGAACGGCAGAATCTAACCAAAGAGTTCCTTTCAGCCTTGAATATTGCTGACAAGCGTGATAAAAACTCTACCCAGCGTCAATTATTCTTTCTGGCAGCCCTGGCTAAATTATTCCCTGGAACATTCTGAGTTTTGGCCTTCGAAAATTGATCTGGCAATGACCTAACGGTTTGAACCTTACGAAATAAGTTATGTCAATGAGGAAGTATGCAAACGGATCCACAAGAAACTAACCCTACAGATAATAAAGACACTGAATTCATTGGAATGCCCGCCGATCCTGAGAAGGATGGGTTTAGCAACAAATCAGGCCTGATAGAGCCCCCAAATAAATGGCTGCAAAATTACGCGCCAATGTTCATCGGCCAAATATTTTCTATGCTTGGCAGCGCGGTGGTGCAATTTGCGCTGATTTGGTACCTGACTGAAAAAACCGGGTCTGCAGCTGTGTTGGCAACTGCAAGTATGGTTGGCTTGTTACCGCAAGTCATTTTAGGGCCTTTTGCGGGGGCGCTCGTGGACCGTTGGAATCGCAAGATCACCATGATTGTGGCTGACCTGATTGTAACGTTGGCCACGATCGCGCTGATGCTGCTTTTTGCCCTTAACGTTATTCAAATCTGGCACATCTATGTTGCGCTTTTTATCAGGGCAATCTCGGGTATTTTCCAAGGACCCGCCATGAGCGCTTCAACGACGCTAATGGTTCCCAAAGAGCACTATGCCAGGCTTGGAGGTTTTAACCAAGCTTTGAACGGCATCATTAACATTGTTTCACCGCCCCTGGGAGCCCTTTTGCTGGCAGTCTGGCCATTCCAGAGTGTATTGGCGGTGGACGTGGTGACGGCAGCTATCGCCATTCTGCTCTTGCTGTTCCTTGTGAAGGTGCCACAGCCGCTGCGGTCGGACGTGGAGGAAGTCATCTCCCCCAAGGTATTATGGAATGATGTTCGTTCAGCCTTCAAGTACATGAAGGGCTGGCCTGGTATGTTTACTTTGACCATCATGGCAGCTTTGATCAATTTTGCTTTTGCCCCCTCCAACACACTATTACCTTTGATGATCACCAAGAATTTTGGCGGTGGAGCAGCCCAGTTAGCCAGCGTTGAATCCGCAATGGGAATTGGAATCGTGGTTGGCGGCTTGCTTTTGGGTATATGGGGCGGCTTTAAGCGGAAAATCTATACCAGCCTGGCAGGTATTGTTGTGCTTGGCTTTTCAATTCTTGGAATGGGCTTGACCCCAAGCCGCCTGCTGCCACTGTTGATAGGTTTCTCCGGTATTTTGGGTTTTGCCCTGGCTTTTGCCAACGGCCCTCTGGGAGCAATTTTCCAGGCCAAAATTCCGCCGGAAATGCAAGGCCGTACCTTTATGATGCTGGGCAGCCTGTGTCAGCTAGCCATGCCGCTTGGAATTGTGTTGGCCGCGCCGATGGCCGACCACTTAGGGGTTGAGGTAGCTTTTACCTTTTCTGGGGTGATGGCACTATTGGTAGGGATTTACGGTTTCATGAGGCGAGAAGTGTATACATTGGATCAGCAGGAACCAGGGGGGAAGATCCTGGTGGCAGAATCGGAGCTTGCTGAGTAATTACCACCATAAGGAGCAGTTGAAGGCTGCTCCTTATCTGTTTTGTGAGATTAATTTATTCCAAACTTGAAAGCTCTGAAAGTAAGAACTCGGCTAGTTGCGATGTGCTGGGGAGAATTTCCTGCACACCGGCTTTAAGCAACTGTTTCTCCGTCCCGAAACCGCACAATACTGCCAGCGTTTGAGCTTTGGCGGCAATACCAGCATGCACATCTACAATGGTATCGCCAATCATCAGACAATCTTCCACAGGCACGTCCATAGCTTTGGCCGCCGCAATGAGCGGATCCGCAAAAGGCTTGGTGTGTTTACTGGATTGGGAGGCCAAAATTACGGTGAAAAATCGGGTGAGGTTATGGGATTCAAGAAAAGCGCGGGTGGTTACCTCGTTGCGATTAGTAACAACCGCCATCGGGTAACGGGAAGAAAGCGCTTCGAGCATGGGTGTGACACCCGGAATCTCCGGATGCACAACATATTTGTTAGGCACGCGCATATCGCGTTTAGCACGCCAATCCAGGAAATAGGCCAGCCATGAGTCAATCCCAATCCGATCAGCCACATTCAGGATCCAGTTCATGGGTCCTTCAGAAAAATGGACAAAGCGGCGTGAAAATTTCTGTGCTTGGCCGGGTTTAAATAGGCTATGCAGGGGCTTAAGCAATCCTTCAACTTTGTAGGCCATATTATCGTCGGTATCCGCGAGTGTGCCATCCACGTCAAAAATGAGCCCCCGTATACGGGCACGGTCGAGTGGTTTGGTGGCTGGGTTTTGCATGCCGGCCTGCCTTAGTTCCGGACAGAACTTTGAAGTGTAGTGATGGCTTCGCTGGAAGTACTCACAATCCAGGTAAAACCCTGGTCTGGATTCTTCATCAGGCTGCTGCAATAACCGTCTCTACAGGCTACGTCAGAGGCATTCTGGGTGCCAAAACGGAACTGGGTGTAGGTGAGGAAGGCTTTATAAGCCTCTCCACTATCTTTATCGGTATCCCACTGGTATTTGACAATAAACGCGGACTCTTTACCATCACTGAGAACAGCATATTGATCGCCTCCCCAGCCTTCAGCAGCAACACTTGCTAGGGAATCTAGTTGGCGATAGTTTTCATTATCGGCTCGCGCAAGAATGAGCCAGGTGTACCATTCGCCAATTGTCTCGCGGTCAATTTCTTTCCAGGTGCCACCCAAGTCAGGAGTCATTTCAGGAAGCGTAACCTTGACGGGTTTGTCCATCGGGTAACGGGAAGGGTGCAAAATCTGTTCTGTGGAAACTGGTTTCTGGCTGGTAAAGGCCGTTGTGAGCGCGCCATCTCCACCACTGGCCAGGAGAGCTTTGACAAAATTGTTTCCCTGGGTATAAGCAAAGTTCATATCGTCCTGCATGTACGCTGGAGCAGAATCGAGAACAGGGCTTTCAAAAGTTGCGTAAAAGCTTTGGAAATCCTGCATATCCTGCTTGGTGGCGTATTGGTTTATCCAAGACAATTGAGTGTTTGTTGCGTCTCCTTCGATTAAGGCCTGGATGGCAGCACAATATTCAGAGTTTTGCTCACAAGTTGCGTCGGAATAACCGAGATCGGATTCGAAGTTGTAGCTGGAATCCTGCAGGGCATGGGTAAACTCATGCGCGTAGGTGGCACGTTCCATGCCACCAAAACCCTTTTCCGCCACCACGTACATCGACTTGGTTTTGTTGTCGTAGTAACCGGCAATTTGTTCGGTATAGAGCTGCTTGTAGAAACTTATCAGATCAAAATCCTTCGGCAGCAAGCCCAATAATGCGAAGGTAGCTGCATCCTGGGCTGCCTCCTCGGGGGTGTAATCCTTGAAAAATTCGGTTGTCACCTGTTGTTCAAGTTGGGCGGTGGTAAGTGATTCACGTTTGAGAGGTGTTTCGAGTGGTAGACCACGCAGCACACTGACTTCCTTTTCAATTTGTAGAAGTTCCGAAAACGCATCCTGAGATTGGGTACTGGGGGCTGCAGTAGGTGTGTTGCCAGAGGGAGTTGGAAGCCCCGGCAATTGGAGTGGATTATTGGCGCTATTGAAAGCGCGGCTAAAAACTGCGACCCCACCAGCCAGCGCACAGAGGCAGCAGCATAACAAGAGAGCCATCAAGACGACAATCAGGATGATGATCGGTTTATTTTGCGAATTCATTAACGCTAACCTTTTTTCATGGGTTTAACGGTCAGAGGCTGGTCATCATCCGGGAGGGGTTGAAGATCTTCTGCAAAATCCTGCGGGTGTGATCGTAAATGTTCTGGCGTTGGGCTCTCGACCGGGCGCGCTTCCCTGGGGTAAGCTACGGTTTGGGCAGCAGGCTTCTTGAGGGGTTTGGTGGGCAAGGGAGTATGCAATTCCGCGATGAGGGCATCTTCCGGTTCGGCTACTTTTGAAGCCCGGGGGGCCTTGGTTTTGCGTTCCTCAGCTGGTTTCTCTTCCTCTTCCCAGTCTTCTTCAGACCCAAAAGCGGCTTCTTCTTCTGGAGTGAGCGAGGAGATGTGGCGCATCAGTTCCATGTAGAAACCGACTGCTTTGGCACAATTGGCAACGGAGAGGCGTTCATTAATGCCGTGGACGCTGGCTGTTTCAGCAGAGGAGAGCACAAAAGGAGAAAAGCGATAAGCATTGCGGCAGAAGGGGGCGTAAAAACGGGCATCCGTAGCCCCGGCCAGCAGAATTGGCATCACCAGGGTGGTGGGATAGGCCGCCATGATCAGGTTGGCGAGTAACGCGAATTGTGGAGAATCGACATCCGAAACAGGTGAAGGGTTCCAACTACCGCTTTCCTGCAATGTTTCTGCATTGTATGGCAGAACAGAAACAATGTCATCGGCCACCATGTTGTTGACTCGTTGGAAGACTTCCTCTCGGGTTTCACCTTCCATAATGCGCAAATTTATTACCGCGTCGGCCTCGGCGGGTAGCACGTTGGAGGTATGGCCTCCATTGATAAGGGTTGGGGCAAGCGTGGTACGGGTTAGGGCGTTCATACTGGGTTGGGAGGCCATCTGTTTACGAACCAGGCCGCCGAAGAGCCAGGTGTTTGCCAGGGCCATGCGCTGAATGAAGGGCAAAGCTTTTCCGAGGTGGCTGAGCATGACTTGAATTACACCCAATTTTTGGGGAAATGGATTGGCTTCCAACGTGGCTAGTGCCAGGGAGAGCGAGCCAATAGCAGTGCGTGTGGGGGGCATGGAGGCGTGCCCTGAAGCGGTCTTGGCATGCAAGCGCAGCGTTACAAAGCCCTTTTCCGAAACACCGACAGCAGCTACAGGCTGGCTTACCGCTTTGATTTGGTCGGTTGTGATAGCCCCACCTTCATCAAGCAGGAATGAGAGCTTAACACCCCTTTGCTGCAGGGTATTCGCCATTTGGGCAGCACCATTGCGGCCTGAATTTTCTTCATCAAAACCAAAAGCCAGATAAATGGTGCGTAAAGGTTGATAACCCTCACGGAGTAAACTATCAATTGCTTCCATCTGCCCGATGAGCACACCTTTGCAATCAATAGCCCCACGGCCCCAGACGTAACCTTCTGCTATGGTCCCGGAGAAGGGTGGATACTTCCAACCCGAGTCTTCGGCCTCGTCTGCCGGAACAACATCCAGGTGGGCAAGGAAACAAACGGGATCAAGGCTTGGATTGCTGCCTTTCCATGTGTAGAGTAAGCCATACTCATTGACGATTTCCTTCTCAAGCTTTTCATCGACCATTGGGTAAAGAGTGTGCATCAGATTGTGCAAGCCTCTGAATGGTGTTGGATCAATTTCTTCAAGATTGGAGCTGGAAATAGTTTTTAATTGAATAGCCAGGCCAAGCCGTTGGGCAACCGACTCTCCATCAACCTGGGGAAGCTCCATCGGTTCCACCTCTGCCGTATCAATAGGAAATACGGCTGTACGGGCGATCAGGATGACAACGATAACGACCAGGATGAGGAACAAAGCAAGCAAAAATAGCGTCGATAGAGGCATGAGCCCTCCTTAGTTTTGGCTGAGAGAATGTTAAAATAATTGTACTTTAAAACCATAACCAGTTTTGAAGCACAACCAAACGGGATTGTCGCATAGGTTAATAAAATCTAAATGAATAGTGTGTACACTTAGGCGACCTAAGGAGTTTTGCATGTCCGATACTATTCTTGTCATCGATGATCAGGCCAATGTTCGAACCCTACTTAAAGATTACTTAAGTAATCAGGGGTATCGCATTGTTCAAGCCCAAGACGGGCAACAGGGGCTGTTCGTTGCCAGGCATGAACATCCAGACCTGGTACTTTTGGATATCATGATGCCAAACATGGATGGCTTTCAATTCTTATCAGCCTTTCGCAAGGAGAGTGACATCCCCGTGATCGTGGTGACAGCCCGCGATGAGGAGACTGATACGGTGCTTGGCCTTGAACTTGGGGCCGATGACTTTGTGGCCAAGCCGTTCCGCATGCGCGAATTGGTTGCCCGCATACGGGCGAATCTGCGGCGCCATGGCCAGCCAAATGAACCCTCCGAGTTTTTACGGAATGGAAGCCTGGTGCTCGACCGGGCAACCCATGATGTAACCGCCGATGGGAAGAGTGTGGTGCTGACACCGCTTGAGTTTGACTTGCTGGCCATTCTCATGCGCACGCCAGGCCGGGTATTCACCCGCACCGAACTGGTGGACAACCTCAGCGAAAGCGGTTTTGCCGGCCTTGAAAGCACCTTAAATGTGCACATTCGCAACCTGCGCCTGAAGATCGAAAAAGATCCTGCCAAGCCGCTCTATCTTGAGACAGTTTTTGGCATCGGGTACCGCATGAATAAGCTGGAGACGACATGAGGCTAACGCTCAAAGTTAAATTAGCCCTGGTTTTTATCGCCATTGCCACGCTGACCGCGGGGGTTATGTATTTTGTCTTTGTAAATTACAACGCAAACCGTTTTGACCAATTTGTGCTGGACCAACAGACGGATAGCCTGGTCTCCAGTCTCGTTGAATACTATCAAAGCAATGGCTCCTGGCAAGGGTTGGCTTATATGGTAGTGGGGCAGGGTATGGGCCCGGGCATGATGACTGGTCAGAGTGGCCAAACATCAGACCCTCACACACCTGGTTTGGGGACTGGCCGCCAAAACTCTGGAGACGGAAGAATGCTATTTGGTCTGGCTGATGAAAACGGCATTCTGATAATCGCCAACCGCAATAACAACGACCTGCTTGGCTTCCAGCTTAGTGAAACGGTCTTGCAGGCAGGTCGTGCCATCACTGTTAATGGCAAGCAAGTTGGAACACTTTTAACCGTTAACCGCTTACCCTCTTATAACTCCGCCGAGCAACAATTCTTAGATCGCACGAAAAGAGCTTACTTGGTGGCATTTTATGGCGCCGTAATTGTCGCGGCCATTTTGGGAGTCATTTTAGCTTCGCGATTCACCAAGCGGATCAACTCCCTCAAGAATGCTGCTGCCAAACTTTCACAAGGTGATCTATTGCAGCAAGTACCGATTGAAGGCAATGATGAAGTAAGCGACCTTGGCCTGGCCTTCAATAATATGAGCCAGCAACTCTTAACCAGCAACAACCTGCGTAAACAGATGACCGCGGACATTGCCCATGACCTGCGCACCCCGTTAACCGTGGTGAGTGGCTACGTGGAATCAATGCGAGATGGCGACCTTGAGGCCACCCCTGAGCGGCTCAGTGTAATTCATCAGGAGATCAGCCATCTGGAGCAAATGGTGGGCGACTTGCGCTTACTTTCACAGTCAGATGCAGGTGAGTTAAAGCTGAACCTGCAAACCTTGGATCCGGCTGAGTTGTTGATGCAGGCGGAAAGAGTATTTGAAAATGAAGCTGCTCAGAAGCAGATAAGGTTTACCGTGGTCGCCACACCAGGGGAGATCACCATTCAAGGCGACGAGGGCAGGCTGCTTCAGGTGCTTGAAAACCTAATCGCGAACGCCTTACGTTATACCTCTGAAGGCGGCGAAGTGAGCTTGCGGAGCAGTGTATTAAAATCCAAAAATAGTGAGAAGAGCCTTATTGAAGTGCAGGACTCAGGCAGCGGGATTTCCAAAGAGGAACTTCCGTTGATTTTTGAGCGTTTTCACCGTGCGGATAAATCGCGTCATACCGACGTGAACCAAAGCGGCCTGGGTTTGGCGATTGTGCGCGCTCTGGTGCTGGCGCATGGCGGTGAGGTGATTGCTGAATCCGAGTTGGGTAAAGGCACTAAATTCAAGGTAATTCTCCCGACCGCGCAGCCTATGCATGAAAGCTAATATCGGATCAACAAAAGCAGATTCAAGGCGAAATGGTTTTCAGGTATAAGAAACGTAAATAATTTCTAAATAAGTAAGGTACTGGGACGAGGAAAGCGAAACTTATGGTGAAGTTGGAACTAAATCAAAAAGACCCCGTAATTTCATGACTTCTGAATTTCACCGGGGTATAGTAAAGACACTCCATTTAGGAGATAAAAATAACGAATAGAGGATATGATGAACAAGAAATTGATTAAAACAGTAACTGCAGGCGTTTTGGTTTTGGCCATCGTTTTTGCAGGCTTCAGCGGTCTGAAGGCAGTTTTTGCCCAAACGACCACCCCAGAAACGCCAACCACAACAGAAATACCTGCCACACCTTCCACCACTGAGGACGAAGTTCTCCCCGGTAGAGGCTATATGATGGGCTCAGATGACGATGGTTTAGCTGCCGCATTGGGCAAGACCACCGCGGAATTGCAGGCCGCCCGCAAGGCTGCTTATGATCTGGCAGTTGATCAGGCTCTTGCAGATGGCGCAATCACCCAGGCTCAGGCAACTCTTCTAAAAGCGGGTAACGGCTTTGGTTGGAATATGCTCTCACGTTTTGTCGGGAGCGAAGAATTAGCCAAGCTTGACGAAAATGCCCTCCTTGCCGAAGCTTTGGGCATTACTGTAGAGCAATTGAACGCGGCCTATGCCCAGGTTCGTGCGGAGCGCCTGGCGGATTTAGTTGCCAGCGGCCGATTGACCCAGGAACAAGCCGATGAAATGGCTGCCCGCGAAGCTTTGGAGCAATCCACCACCTTCCAGGCTGAAGTTAAGGCTGGCATTGAGACCGCAATCAATAATGCTGTCAAAGCCGGCACCATCACCCAGGCTCAGGCTGATATCTTGATTGCGCAACTCCAATCCTCAAATGGCTGGGGCATGGGCTTTGGGGGTATGATGGGCGGCATGATGAATGGCAAAGGTATGCGTGGTCAGGGAATGTTTGGCCAGGGCGGCCAGGGCATGTTCGATCGGATTGATGGCGGGCTCTTTGGTAAGGGTGGACGTGGCATGAACGGCCAGGGCGGCCAGGGTATGTTTGGTCAAGGTGGCTTTGGTCAGGGTCAGAATGGCACTTGCGATGGCACTTGCCAGAATGCCCCTACCCCGACTGTTGACGGAACTGACGGATAACAAACTTCTTTCTTTGGCAAACGGCTGCGCGAGCAGCCGTTTGCTGTTTAATACGTAAAACGGGGAAGGTCTCGGTGTCAGGATTGTTTGAATTTGTGTCTCACTTACGTTATAATATGAGACACTAATCTTCTTGTATCTCACAAGTGAGACACAAACCACAAAAGGCCATTTAGGTCGTCAGGAGGAATGGGAAATGGAACCCTATCAACCCGAAAAGTTGCCGGTTAATTTAGATAATCTCAATTGGCAATTAGTTGCAAAGAAGGTCAGTGAAACAAGTGCTGCCCTGGCCTACTACAACGGTATTCTGGAAGCAATTATTAATCCTTCAATCTTCTTAACTCCTCTCGAGACAAAAGAAGCAGTTCTTTCTTCCCGTATCGAAGGGACAATTACAACGGTAGATGAAGTGTTGAAATTTGAGGTGGATCTAAAACCAGAAAGCATTTCCAAACAAAATGACATTATTGAAGTACTGAATTATCGAACAGCAACACGGGCAGCCAAGGATTGGTTGAGTAAAGGATTCCCCTTTAACTTAACGCTGATTTGTGCCATTCAAAATGATTTGTTACAAGGGGTGCGGGGGAAAGAAAAGCATCCGGGTGAAATCCGGAAAGAACAGGTATGGATTGGACCTAAAGGTTGTCCAATCGAAGAAGCGACTTATGTCCCTCCGGAACCTCTAGGATTAACGACCCATATGAACAATTTGGTCGATTTTATGAATCTTACTGACCAGGAAATCTTGATCCAAGCCGCAATTATGCATGCGCAGTTTGAGATCATTCACCCCTTTAGTGACGGTAACGGGCGAACCGGCCGTATCCTCATTCCCCTTTTCTTATGGTGTAAAAAGCGGATATCTTCACCTTCCTTCTATATCAGTGAATACTTTGATGAGAATCGGGATCAATATATTGAGAACCTGAGAAAAATTTCTGACACAAATGATTGGGAACGATGGATTCTCTTTTTCCTGCAAGCTGTATCAATCCAGGCAAAACGAAATTCTGAAAAAGCCAATCAAGTATTAAATTTATACGGTGAAATGCGGACCAGAATTGTTGAACTTACGAAATCTCCTCAAGCCATGAAAGTATTGGATTCTCTTTTTATGACACCTATTATGAAGCCGTCAGACTTCATCAAGAGCTCTGGTTTAGAACCGAAGAGCGCCCACCGCATCATCTCCAAGTTGAAAAGCGAACAGATACTTGTAACCATCCAAAAACATTCAGGGAGATCTTCAGGGGTTCTGGTATTTGATGCGCTCTATAAATTAATTCGCTAAAACACTGCCTTGAGTCTCACATTAGTATTTAGATGAGACACAAGAGAGTTTGATTCTCACAGGTGAGACACAAGCATAAAAACTATGCCCACATGTATGAAAAAACGCCATGCTGAATGAACTCTTCCAATTGGACCAGGGTGGTCAAGGTAACCATGGTAAAAATTACCAGGGCATGTTTGGTCAAGGTGGTTTTGGCCAGGGTCAGAATGGCACTTGCGATGGCACTTGCCAGAATGTCCCTACCCCTACTGTTGACGGAACTGACGGATAACAAACTTCTTTCTTTGGCAAACGGCTGCGCGAGCAACCGTTTGTTGTTTAATCTCAAAATTGTAGGTCGATCTAAATTCGGGTTGACAGGCCGGGGGGTAACGAGTAAAATCATCTTCTTATTGCCGAGTTAGCTCAGTTGGTAGAGCATGCGACTGAAAATCGCAGGGTCCACAGTCCGAGTCTGTGACTCGGCATAACAAAAAATCCTCATTTCGATGGGGATTTTTTTGTTGACCTGATAAGAGCGATACTCTCCAATGTTTTGAGACCTCTTCCAGCAATGGCACTTCCCTCTTTGCATGCTTAGGATT
>DATIUL010000014.1:0-1898 GCA_035466865.1 Anaerolineaceae bacterium
ACAGCGATTCCATATCTTGATATGGGAAGCGCAAGCCTGAAGATCAACGATGATGGTTCATTCAATTTGCTGATTGGTGCTACAGATCTTGGCACCGGCAGTGATACCGTTCTGGCACAGATGGCCGCTGAAAAGCTGGGCGTTCAGACTGATGATATTTTGGTGTATTCCTCGGACACTGACTTTACGCCATTTGATGTAGGGGCCTATGCCTCTTCAACAACATTTGTTTCCGGCACGGCCGTCACGAAGGCATCTGAGGAGATGGCAGAAAAAATAAAAGCAAGAGCCAAAATGATCTTTGATAGCCAAAAGGTTGTTGTTGCCATCCCGGAAATTGAACTGATTAATGGTTTTGCGGTCACTCCTGACGGAAGTAAACTGAGCCTCTCAGAAATCGCGCTGGATTCGCTCCATCGGCACAAACAAGAACAATTAATGACCGTAGCCTCATTTGTGGCGCAATCCTCTCCACCTCCCTTCGGCGCGCAATTCGCGACGGTTTTGGTGGATACTGAGACCGGTGCCGTCAAAGTTGAAGAACTTGTCTTTGCGGTTGATTCGGGGGTCATCATGAACCCAAATACCGCCTCAGGGCAGATTGAGGGAGGCATGGCCCAGGCACTTGGGTACGCGGTCAGTGAAGAAATGAAATATGATGCGGAAGGCGTTGCCAGGGAGAAGGATTTAGTAAATTACCACATCTTCCGGGCCGACGAAATGCCCAAAATGCAAACAATTTTTGTTCAGACCTATGAACCTTCACATCCTTTTGGAGCCAAGGCCGTTGCTGAAATTCCGATGGATGGTGTTGCGCCGGCAGTCGGAAACGCTGTTCTGGACGCTTGCGGAGCTGATGTAATTGAAAACCCTGTGACGCCAGAACGCGTACTAAAAGCACTGGCTGATAAATGATGGAGACCAAACAGCCAATAAGTTATTTTGGTAATAATCAGATGATGAGTAAACGTGTATTTGTCGTTGGCCATATCAATCCGGATACAGATTCCATTGCGTCTGCTGTGGGTTATGCCTGGCTTTTGGCACAGAGGGACGGACTTGACGCCCAACCCGCCAGGGCTGGCTCGGTCAACCGTCAGACTGCTTTTGTGCTGAAGACGCTGAATATGGACCCACCGATGTTGCTGACAGATGCTTCCCCGCGGTTTGAGTCTGTCATGCGCAGATTGGACGTTATCACACCTGAAAAACCGCTCAATCAAGCCTGGGCAATCCTCTCACGGACAGGGGGGCTGGCGCCAGTTGTCAACCCCGACAACACCCCGTTTGGCATTGTAACTGGGCAAAGCATTTTCGACTTTCTGCAAACTCTGATTGGACCGCATCCTCGCAGTAAAGAAATGACCCTGGGTGCATTGCTGGATATTCCTTGCAGGGAGGCTGCTGATACCGACATTCCTCGCTTTCAAGCTGCAACACGAATCAAAGATGTACTGAACAGGATCCTAAGGGCAGAACAAAACGAGTACTGGGTGCTGGATGAGAACAAGCGTTACCTCGGGGTAGCCAGGCAACGTGATCTCCTGAACCCTCCCCGCATTAAAGTTATCCTGGTGGACCATAATGAGCCCCAACAAGCCGTTGCTTCTGTTGATGAGGCAGAGCTTCTTGAGATATTGGATCATCACCGGTTGGGGAACCAATCCACACATCAACCTATAAAATTCACGGTTGATATTGTCGGCAGCACTTCGACCTTGGTTTCGGAACAGATGGAAGAAAGCGGATTGAGTGCTCCTCCGGAACTTGCTTCATTATTGCTATCTGGATTACTCTCGGACACTTTGATACTGCAATCGCCCACGACCACCCAACGCGATCGAATTGCCGCCGACCGTTTGTCCAGGTGGGCCTTTGTGCCCGGATCTCCGCTCGCT
>DATIUL010000015.1:0-3350 GCA_035466865.1 Anaerolineaceae bacterium
GATTGTGGCGGCACGCGGCCAGGAAATGGCATCATCCATCAACTCAAACAAAAACATTCCCTGTAAATTCGTTTATAAGGGCACAATCAAATCAAATGAAGAAGTCACCGCAATTGTCAAACAGGCAAATTACGATGACAAATGCGTTGGAATTGTCGCCTGGTGCCACACCTTCTCTCCATCGAAGATGTGGATCAATGGGCTGACTCTTTTACAAAAACCCTATTGCCATTTTGCGACCCAATATAACCTCCAAATTCCAAACGAAGAAATCGATATGGACTTTATGAACCTAAACCAGGCCGCCCATGGTGACCGCGAACACGGCTTTATCGGCGCGAGGATGCGTCTGCACCGGAAGGTAATCGTCGGTCACTGGCAGGATGAAAACGTCCTCAAGGAGTTGGGGGGATGGATGCGTGCCGCGGTGGGCTATAAGGTTAGCCAAAACCTCTCCATTGTTCGTTTTGGAGACAACATGCGCGAGGTGGCGGTCACCGAAGGCGACAAGGTCCAGGCGCAAATCAAACTGGGCTGGCAGGTCAACACCTGGCCGGTAGGGGAACTCGTCAATGAGATCAACAAAGTGACGAGTAAAGAAGTAGAAGCAAAAGTTAAAGAATATAAGGCAGAATTCCAACTGGATACAGATGATCTGCACGCCGTTACTTACCAGGCCAAGGAAGAAATCGCCATGGAACGCATCCTGCAGAGGGAGCACGCAGATGCCTACACCAACACCTTTGAAGATTTGTGGGGAATGGAAGAACTTCCGGGTATTGCTTCGCAGCACTTAATGGCCCAAGGGTTTGGCTATGGAGCGGAAGGTGATTGGAAGACCGCTGCCATGGTCCACATCATTAAAGCGATGGCGCAAGGGCTAAAAGGCGGAAACTCCTTCATGGAGGACTACACCTATCATTACGAAAAAGAGGATGGTTACTCTCTTGGCGCCCATATGCTCGAAATTTGCCCATCCATTGCAGCCGCGAAACCGCGCATTGAGGTTCATCCGCTCGGAATTGGCGGAAAAGAGGCCCCAGCTCGCCTTGTCTTCGAAGGGCACGAGGGAAAAGCGGTTGTCATTTCTCTGATTGACATGGGCGGCAGGCTGCGGCTCATCGTGCAGGACATCGAGTGCGTCAAACCGATCATGGAGATGCCCAACCTGCCCGTTGCCCGGGTGATGTGGAAAATAAAACCTAACCTGCGTGAAGGCATCAAACAATGGATAACAGCTGGCGGTGCTCACCATACAGTGCTGACCTATGATGTAACTCCGGAGATGCTTGAAGCTTGGGCTGAGATGATGGATATCGAATTCGTACACCTCACCGAAAACACAAGTACTGAGGAATTAATCAAGGAACTGCGGGTCAACGACTTACTCTGGAAATTGAGGTGACATGCTGGAATTATTAAGACAACAGGTGTTGGAAGCCAACCTGCTGCTGCCAAAATTCGGACTGGTAAAGTTCACCTGGGGTAACGTCTCGGGGATTGACCGTGCCAGCGGACTGGTTGTCATCAAACCATCGGGCGTGAAATATGAAGCATTGACGGCGGAAGAAATGGTAATCATAGACCTCAACGGAAAAATCGTTGAAGGCAAGCTGAACCCTTCTTCGGATATGCCCACGCACGTTGAACTTTATAAGGCATTTCCAAACATTGGCGGTGTTGTGCATACGCACAGCCCTTGGGCAACAAGTTTTGCCCAAGCTGGTTTGTCGATTGAGGCTACAGGCACAACGCACGCGGACTATTTTTACGGCGCAAGTCCCTGCACCCGGCAGATGACCCCCGCTGAAATTGCCGGGCATTATGAGCAGGAGACAGGTAAGGTGATCATCGAGACATTCCAGGCCCTTGATCCCGATTCAGTTCCAGCCGTGCTTTGCCAAAATCACGGCCCCTTCTGCTGGGGGAAAACGCCTGAAAAAGCTGTCGAGACGGCTGCAGTGCTGGAGGAAGTTGCCTTTATGCAGTACCATGCACTTCAGTTGAATCCAGGCCTCCTGCCCATGCAGCAAGAACTGCTGGATAAACACTTTCTCAGGAAACACGGCAAAAATGCCTATTATGGGCAGCGGTGATTAACAGCATCCATTAAAGGAAAAATAATGGCATCCCCAGAGAGCTGGTTTCTGGAGTAAGCAGGCTGTCATTCACTTTTACAATTAATAAAGGGGAGTGATATTTGATTGCTTCTTGTCCGCTTCCCGAGATAAACCGGGCTTTTGGGTTCAGCGGATGCATTGCGAAATTCTGAGATAGTCGGGTCTACAAATTATGTCCAGCTCCATAAAATTTCGTCAGCATTGGTGATAAATGCTTTATTACATATGTAAACCGGTGCTTTAGCCCAGGTTTGACGCAAATTATCAGGCATTTCCTCGTATCTTTGTGGTTATGGATTAATTATTAACGAAAAATTACTACTTGATTAATTTCGTTAATTACCTATAATTAAGTTAGTTTATTGCTGCAATAAACTAACTCCATCTTTCAACTTTCAAAGGTTTTATGGCCCCAACAAAACTCAATACCGCAGATCAGGCTTGGGTTCGGAAGATGAACCGCAGTATTATTCTGGCAATTTTCCGTACCCAAAAAACACTCTCAAGAGCACAACTTGCCGCGCAAACCGGGTTAAACCCAAGCACGGTTTCAAAAATCATCTATGAGTTGATCCAAGAAAATTTAATTCGCGAGACCGTTCTGAGTCAATCTGGAACCGGACGCCCCGGGCTCATGTTGGAATTGAACCCCAAAGGTGGGTGCGCGTTGGGGATTGAAATTAATGTAGATTACATCGAGCTACTGATTACTGATTTTTCTGCAACTGCCTTATGGCGAAAAAATCAGGCCACCAAACCCGAAGCCGGGCAAGATGGCATCATGAAGCAGGTCATCGAACTTGTAAAAGAAGCCCTCAAATTCATTCACGCCCATAAGTATCACCTCCTTGGGGTTGGTGTTGGCGTTCCAGGTTTGGTCGATGTGACAAGTGGCTTATTGCGGGTGGCCCCAAACTTAAACTGGGTGGAGATTCCGATTCGAGATATTTTGGCAAAATATTTGGATTGTCCCATTTATGTTGAAAACGAGGCCAACGCGGCCGCGCTCGGTGAATACTACTTTGGCGCGGTTCGAAATGTGAAAGACTTCATTTACTTAAGCGCAGGGATTGGTTTGGGAAGTGGAATCGTGATCGGCGGGCAGCTTTTCCGAGGCAATTTTGGTTTTGCCGGTGAAGCTGGGCACATGACCCTGGATACAAATGGAGAACTCTGCGGTTGCGGCAGACGAGGATGCTGGGAGACCTTCGTTGGCCCACGTTCGGTTTT
>DATIUL010000016.1:0-2851 GCA_035466865.1 Anaerolineaceae bacterium
TAATGTGTCATGGCCGTTCCAACGGTACTCTGGATATTGAAGAAGCGACCCAGGAACGAATAATGACGCTGGCGACAGGATAAACCTGACAGGAACAATTTCTATTAAAAGGTGAACCATGAATTTATCTGCTTTTGGAAAAAAACTGAGTAAGAATATCCAGACTTACATCATCATCATCACATTGGTGGCCATTTGGGGAGTTTTTGCCATTGTCACAAAAGGTGGCTATATTGGTCCGCAAAATCTCTCCAACCTTTTCCGCCAGATGACCGTAACGGGTTTCCTGGCAACAGGTATGGTCTTGGTAATGGTGACTGGTGGTATTGACCTGTCTGTTGGAAAATTGGCCGGTTTTGTGTCGGTTGTTGTGGCACTTTTCCAGCGTGATGTTTGGATTAAGGTGATTCCAAATCAGCCCATCCTTGCAGCGATTCTTTCAATAATTGTCGGTGTAATTGTTGGCTTATTGTTTGGAATGTACCAGGCCTATATCGTTTCGTATTTGCGTGTGCCAGCCTTTATCGTGACTCTTGGCGGCCAGTTTATTCTTAGTGGCGGCATCTTGTTGGCTACAGGTGGGCAAACGATTGCAGCCAATCAACCTGGTTTCAGTTACATTGCGCAAGGCTACCTACCGCGCCCTGTTGGGTGGGTCATTGGGGTAGGCGTTGTAGCAATTTTGTTTTTTATGATGTTTTCAAACCGGCGGACGAAGGTCAAATATGGGGTTGAACTAAAACCGATTTATCAGGATCTTCTGAAAACAACGGCTTTTTCACTTCTTGTATTGGTATATGTTTACATCGTCAATCGCTATAATGGCGTCCAGGTACCGGTTCTTTTACTGGCATTAACAGCCATTACGGTCTCTTATATTTCAACCAATACACGATTCGGGCGTTATGCCTATGCCATTGGAGGTAATCGGGAAGCCGCCCGTTTGTCTGGCATCAATATCAAGAAGCAATTATTCCAGGTTTTTGCCTTGATGGGTTTGCTCTGCGGTATTGGTGGTGTTGTACTGGCCTCGTACGTAGGATATGGAACTATCGCTGCAGGGCAAGGATATGAACTGGATGCCATCGCCAGCTGCGTTTTGGGTGGTACTTCAACCTTGGGCGGCTCCGGTACAATTTTTGGAGCGCTCGTGGGGGCTTTGATTATGGCGAGCTTGAACACAGGCCTGCAGATGATGAACGTGGCTCCAGCATGGCAGTATGTGCTCCGAGGTTTAGTGCTGGTATTAGCAGTTATTGCCGATGTGTACTTCAAGAAATCTTCCAATTAGTATCTTAATAAAAAAGAACTAATGAGAGATTTTGAGCTTTATGCAAAGGAAAACTTGTCAGGAATTACTTAATCATTAGCAACAACAAAGATTACCTAAATGGTAAGTAAAACTTCTTTGAAAAAAATACTATAAAGGATGAATAAAATGGAAAAATACGAATCAATCAAGAAAGTTATCTACAATCCAAAATCTACTTCCCCATTCGCGTTCCGCTTCTATAACCCCGAAGAAATGATCGCAGGCAAGTCCATGCGTGAGAACTTGAAGTTTGCCATGTCGTACTGGCACACAATTGACGCAGCCGGCACAGACATGTTCGGCGGCGATTCAATGGATAAGAACTTCAGCAAAACCGGAATTGAACGCTACATGGCCAAGGCAGATTTTGCCTTTGACTTGATGAACAAGCTGCAAATGGAGTATTACTGCTTCCATGATGTGGATATCGCGCCGCAGGGCGACACTTTTACCGAAAATATTAATTTTCAGAACAAAATGGTCGATTATCTTACTGAGCTTCAAGCGAAACATGGTAAGAAACTGCTCTGGAATACGGCCAACAACTTCAGTGATAAAAAGTTCATGGCTGGTGCCGCAACGAGCCCTAACGCGGACGTGTTCGCTCTGGCGGCGGCAAAGGTTAAATGGGGGCTCGATACTGCCAAACGGCTTGATGGATCGGGTTATGTTTTCTGGGGCGGCAGGGAAGGTTACGACACCTTACTGAACACCGACATGGGCCTTGAGCTTGACAACCTGGCGCGTTTCCTGCAGATGGCTGTGGAATATAAGCACAAGATTGGCTTCACAGGGGCATTGTTAATTGAGCCCAAACCCAAGGAACCCACCAAACACCAGTATGACTTTGACGCGGCAACCTGCATGAATTTCCTGCGTAAATATCATCTGGAAAACGAATACAAGTTGAACATTGAAGCAAACCATGCGACCCTCGCGGGTCATACCTTCCAACATGAACTGCGCACCGCTGTTATTAACGGAACCTTTGGCTCAATTGACGCAAATCAGGGAGACCTCCTCCTCGGCTGGGATACCGACCAATTCCCCACCAACGTCTATGAGACAACACTTTGCATGTACGAAGTATTGAAGGCAGGCGGGTTTACCGCTGGCGGTCTGAACTTCGATGCCAAAGCACGCAGGCAGAGCAATACCTTCGAAGACATTCTGCTTGCCTATATCGCTGGGATGGATAGTTTTGCCCTCGGTCTGCGTACGGCAGACAAGTTGATTCGAGACGGACGCATTGATGAGTTTGTCAGCCACCGTTATGCCAGTTACAACAGCGGAATTGGCAAAAAGATTACCGACGGAACTACCAATTTTGACGAACTTTATGCTTACACACTCGCGCATGATGGTATCCAGGTTGAGAGTGGGCGCCAGGAGTACCTTGAATCGATTATCAATGAGGTTCTCTTTGGAACCTAAATTATTTTAGGGGGTTGATTTGGGAACATCGTCCATAAAGCTGCTTCTGGCAGACCAAAAGGGCAACTTAATCGATTCTGCCTCGGCGGCTTATCCCAATAATTT
>DATIUL010000017.1:0-5902 GCA_035466865.1 Anaerolineaceae bacterium
TCCACCACTGGTACCAAAGCATCTGCAAATCAGTCAGTTCGTTTGCCAACTCTGATAGTTGCGTCCTGGCTAGGGTATTCCCGCCGTGGCCGTTCAAAAAGAGGATACGTCTGAAGCCATGCCTGTAGAGGTCCCGGGTTAATTCTTCAACTACCATCAGATAAGTTTGGATTTTCAGGCTCAAGGTCCCAGGGTAGGCCATCAAACTGGGTGAAATGCCAAAATGGAGCGTGGGGGCTACGACCACACCAGTCTGCTGGCTGGCCGCATCCGCTAATTTCCCGGGTATCAAGCTATCAGTCAGTAATGAGAGATGGCTGTGCTGTTCAGTCATACCCAGCACCACCATTACTCGATCGTCTTTTTGTAAGTAATCTGCCAGCATCATCCAATTCATGTCTGCAAAACGCATAAACCACCTCGCTTTCCTAAGTATATGCTTTTGTGTACCTAAAGGGACAAAAAAGCCCCTGTGCAACAGGGGCTATGATGGTGGGAAACGAATTAATCTCTCTCACCGGTCTCCACAAAGCGAGTAAGCTCTTCAATGCTCATGTCGCTGATTCCAAGTTTTTCCACAGTCCGGCCTTTACGCCAGTAATCCGTGTTGTGCATGATACAGGCTAACCGAATGATGCTGTCGATACCGCGCACAGAGACTCCATAACGCTCACCTAGCGAGGCAATCGGCACGAGGCTCATAGGAATTTCTTCAGTGATGTAGCGGTGGTTCATGGTTGGGGGTGCTTTGATTCCATAGTAACCGCTTTGATTGTGCATGGCTTCGTAGAGGTTTTCCCCCTTGGCATTGTAGGCCAGTTCCAGCCACTCGAGGCCGGTGCGGGCACGCAGGCCTAAGGCGGAAGCCACCGTCACCCGCTCGCGATCAAGTACTTCAAGCACCTTGGCGACAGATGGGGTAACGCCGTCCACATAAAATTCAAATTCGCCATGCCTGGCTTCAATCCAACCGGTATTCAACATTGCCAGCGCGGGATGGAAGATGGCACCCATATTGTTCAAACCAGTCTTCAATACGTTCCCACCGTGGATGTACTGCGGATAAATCGTATGGATGGCATCCAGCACTTCCCTGGTGCGGTTGCCAGGTAGCGCCGCGATCGGTACTGATTCCTTGATGCGGAAGAGACGGGCTTCACTAGGGCCTTCCGAGCGGCTGGCAAAAATGAAAGTTTCAGCTTCAGAGATTAAAGGGTTGGTTTTGCAGCCTTCCTGCTTAATGGTGGCGGAAAACTCCAAAGCGCCGCCTGTACGACCCGGATGCAAGACCACAATGTGGTCGTCCCTCAGGTATGGCGCTGCTGCAATGGCTACATCCCTATGGCCGGAAGAAGGCACCACAACCATAATCAACTTATTCTCTCTCAGCCCTTCTTCAATTTTGTCCGTCACCTTGACAAGCCTGCCAAAGCCGGAAAGTCCGCCAGGGTAATCCAGGTCGATGCCGCCGCGCTCGGCGATAACAGATATGTGTTCAAAAGTGCGGTTGCAAAGAGTAACTTCCTTTCCAAGCAATGCCATGTGAGCTGCCATGGCTTTGCCGCCATTGCCCGCCCCGATTACGGTAACTTTCAGGTCTTCAGTCATTTTTTTCTCTCCAAATATTCTGCCAACCGTTTGCTTTCATGGACTGGTGTTCCGCTTGCATCAACTTCTACGGAGGCGCCATTGATAATGGCTGTGCGACTGAGCCCAGGCGCAAAGACATTATTCTTTAATTGTGGGGCATCCAAAATGCCCACTTCAACCGCTTTGGCCAGAGTGGTGGGGTCGGTAAGCGGGTCCTCAACACCTTTGCCAGCCAGATTGCGAATGGCTTGCAAAGTAAGTTCTACATCGGCTTTCAGATCTTTCACCCGCCTTTGGATGATTGGGTCTCTACTGATGTTCAAATTGTCGTTCAAGGCGTTTTTGATCGCCCATTTGGCCATGAGGGAAGCTTCAATCACGTCCTCACCGGTGGCAGCGTGGTCAGCCTCGGTATGCCCAACAACGTGAATGATGTGCGGTTTCAAGATCATTTGCAGATAAATGCTCGAAGCCAGGTGCGCACGGGCGGCGTTTGGTTCCAAAGGATACGAGAGTAATCCGGTGCGCGTCTGCTTGATTACGCGGAAGTTATCGTCTTCCAGGGGGCTTACCAATTCAAGGATGGCCAGCATCCTGGCCAGGTCCATATTGCCGGCGAGTGCTGCCGGGCTATTGAACATCATCTGGGCTATGTAGTCCTTCACACCCATGGCTTTGGCATTCCAGGCGGAGAGGAAGGCCGAGGTGACGAACACTGCATCAGAGGCGTCGCGCATGCCCCAATGGTGCGGCTCGTTGAGTTCCACCGGAATATTTCTTGCGCCGTACCAGCGCATAACGGTTTGATGTTCCACGATGGATTCTTTTACGGTTAGAGGGCCACGCCCATCCATCAGATTGAACCAAAAAAGTGGAATGGCGCACCAAGCGATGTTGATAGTTTCAACGTACATTTCAGCCAGGCGGATGAAGTCATCCGTGCCTGAATAGGTTCGCAGCAGGGGGAAGTTACCTCTCCGTGAGGCTGCGTACAGGGCTTTGTAGTCTTCCGGGCTGCGTACGGGCACACCGCCGGCGCCTGTTGTGCGGGGATTTTGGCGTTCAAGGTGGTAAAAGTTCTCCTGGGCATCCTGGTCGATACCAAGCGAGATGACATCCAGGGCTTTGGCTTCTGCTATCAGTTCGATGCCCCTAAGTGATTTCTCCATGCTTGGCAAGCCAAAATGGTGCCGCAGAACGGGGAAAGGAGCTTTTTGTTGGATACGTTCCAGCAAGGTTTGCGGATAAATGATGGCCTTTTGCAGCGCGGCAGGTCCGCCGCGGAGGTAGGCCATCAGAATTTCGGGTTCTTCGCTGCCGTCAAAAACGTTGTCAAAAAAACCTTCAAGTTGGCGAGCTTTCTCCGCCACTGGCGGGGTGCCCCCGAAAACGAAGCGTACACCTTTTTGGTGCAACTCGTCCGCTTGCTCAGCAAACTCTGCCAGCAGACGTTCGCCATTTTCCGGGGTAAGGCGATAAGAGATACCTACCAGATCCGCGTTTTCGTCTTTAGCTGCCTGGATGAGGCGTTCTGGAGGAACAGCCGGGCCTAAAAAGATGGTCCGCCATCCTAATTGTTCAGCAATTCGTAAAAAGCTGCTTATTCCTGCTACGTGGACGCATTCCCCCAATGCTCCGGCAACGACTGTTTTCATGCCACCTCCTTTAAGAGAGCCAAGGCTCGCGTCGGATTGTTGTTTTGTCTGGGCAGTACAGATTTTTGAACTTTACTCGTAAAAAAGTATACCGTAATTTGAATTCTGGGCATTTTGAGCGTTTATACGCTTGTTTCGGTATAATTTTGGCATGAAAACAGCGCTGCTGATTATCGATATGCAAAATGATTTTATTCCCGGTGGCTCTCTGCCAGTCGCCAGTGGAGACGAGATTATCCCAATTATTAATGAACTGCAAAAGGGTTACGAGCTTATAGTTGCCACCCAGGATTGGCACCCTGCTGATCACGGTAGCTTTGCTTCCCAACACCCTGGCGCAAAGACTTTTGAAATGGCTGAGCTGGCTGGCCTACCCCAGGTGCTTTGGCCGGACCATTGTGTTCAAGGCACTTACGGGGCTGAGTTAAGCACTGCCCTGGACCTGAAGCACATAGCTGCCATATTCCGCAAAGGTATGGATACAGCAATTGATAGCTACAGCGCATTTTTTGACAATGGGCACATGAAGGCGACAGGCTTGGAGGGGTACTTGAGAGGCCTTGGCATCAAAGAATTGCACATCTGCGGCCTGGCCGCGGATTATTGTGTGTTTTATTCGGCAATGGACGCCCTGAACCTTGGGTTCAAGGTTTCTATAATCGATAAAGCCACCAAAGCCATCAATCCGGAAGGCTACGCAAAAGCCCAACAGGAATTGATGAACTCTGGCGGCAAGATTATTTAGATCTTGTTCTCAAACCGCCACATTTACCAACTATCACCAGCGAGCTATCAACTATTTCTGGATTCTTTTGCGCATCTGCAACATGACATAAGCAAGTGCCAGTGAAATCAGCCCAAAGAAAACTGCTGCGATTATAAGTTGAACCCTGTCTCCTGCCGATAACGAATCCGCAGCAAGACTCAATCCCATACCAATTGCCAGAACCGCAGCCAGGAAAATAAAGAAAGAGATTGATACCGCGGTCAAATTCCGCTGATTGCGCTCAACCAAGTCCACTTGATCACTGAATGCCTGCGGACGCTCGCCTTCATATTCCATACGCCAGATATGTGCGCTTGCCATCCGCCCAAGATATTCCCATCCAAATTCCTCATAGGTCGGGATGTAATCTTTGCGTGGTGAGAGTTGCGGGTCGTAAACGAAGCGGTATTTTTTTGGTTCGCCCTGCCTGAAATGTAAGATAATGGAACTCCATTGCCCAATACGATCGATTTGCCAGCCTTCAGCAGCCATCTGCTCCAGCCAGCTTTCAAAATCAGAAGGCAGAATGTGCTTAAATAACGGGAAGAGTATGGTTTTCTGGTTGCTCATAATGTCTCCTGATAGTTGGAACAAAGCTCCGCCATGCGTTCGGCTTCTTCCTGCAGTATTTGTTTACCCAGAGCTGTGATCAGGTAAATGATGCGCCGATCTTCTTCGCGAATGCTCTTAATTAGCCCATCACTTTCAAGCTTTCCCAGGCTTGAATAGACTGTACCTGCACCCAGGCTGATGCGCCCTTTGGTCAACTCTTTCACATGCTGCATGATGGCATAGCCGTGCTGTTCCTGTTTCAACGAGAGCAGAATATAAAACATCGTCTCACTCATCGGTACGTATCTTTTTCTTGCCTTATCGATACTCATGTTTTCACCAATTTCTCTGTTTCGCCAGTAGATATATCACGCAGTAATGTATCACGCTGTGATATATATGTCAAGAGGAATAAGTTGAGTGCAGGAGGTGGCGTCGAAATCGGAAGCACTGCCTGCTTTACCATTATTGTTATGCCAAATAATGGTAAAGGGTTTATTAGCTCTGAATATTCACACGAAGTAAGATTGACCTGATCTTGATCAATAAAAAGAGCGGCTGAAACCAGCCGCTCTTCTTAATTCGTGCAAAAAAGCTACACGACTATGTTCACCAATCGTCCGGGCACCACGATCACTTTCCGCACGGTTTTTGCAGCAATCGCTTCCTGTACTGCGGGGCTGGCAAGCGCCTTTTCTTCTGCTTCAGCATCAGTAAAACCAGGCGCCAGAATAATTCGGTCACGCAGTTTGCCGTTCACCTGCACGATCAACGTGATCTCTTCGTCTTTGGCAGCTTCTTCATCTACCTTGGGCCAACTTTGAGTGTGGACGGAATAAGGCTTGCCCAAGCGCTCCCACAACTCTTCCGTAATGTGAGGGCAAACGGGTGCCAGCATCCGCAGATAGATATCCACACATTCATTCCACTCCGGGGTGCCGAAAGCGCCTGCTGTCTTGGCACGTGCCATGACATTCAGCAGTTCCATCAAACCCGAAATAATGGTGTTGAACTCAAAATTCTCGTAGTCAAAGCTTAACGCGCGCAGAGTCTGGTGCGTCTTGCGCCGCAATGCTCTCAGTACACTTGCATCCACAAGTGTTGTTTCTGGTTCGAGGAACATCGACCAGACTCTACGCAGCCAGCGCGCGTTACCCTCAATGCCGGTATAAGACCATGGGCCGCCTTGTTCCCAGCGGGAGAAGAAAATTAGATAAGCTCTCACCGTATCCGCCCCGTATTTTTGCACCAGGGCATCCGGGTTCACCACGTTGCCGCGGCTCTTGCTCATTTTTTCGCCATCTTCACCCAGCACCATCCCCTGGTTGCGCAACTGAAG
>DATIUL010000018.1:0-5496 GCA_035466865.1 Anaerolineaceae bacterium
ACCCCGGAGAGGGCGAAGGTGTAGATTCCGGAGTGGTCAAATCATGGAACTATTGCCTCTACTTTCGTTAATCGCTCTCATCCCTCGGGTAAAATGAGTTAACAAATGGAGGTACCAATGGCTGAAATTAAAATCAAACGTGCCTACGAACCACCAGCATTGGAAGACGACACACGCATTCTTGTGGACCGCCTCTGGCCACGCGGCAAAACCAAAGCCTCTCTTGAGCTGCACTCCTGGGCAAAGGCAATGGCCCCCAGCAACGAACTTCGAAAGACCTTCGGGCACATGGCAGATAAGTTCGACCAGTTTGTGGCTGCCTACCACATGGAACTGAACTCAAATCCCGCTTCACCGTCTTTTGTCCAAGACATCAAAGAGGCACTAAAAAACGGCAACGTCACCCTGATTTATGGTGCCAAAGACGAAGAGCACAACCAAGCCCTAGTTCTAAAAGCCTGGCTTGAAGAAAAATTTGGCACACAATAAAAAAACATGACCTTTTGCCATCTTGAATATTCCAAGCTAAAAACCTCTAAACTTTCGCTATGTTCCTGAACGACCAGGCAGCCCCCCAAAAACACAAAAGTCGTTGGCTACCCAATCACTTTAAGTTAACAAAAAATGGTGAGCTACAAAATCCACGCCAGGAGGCCTACAGCATAATAGAGGTTTTGGTAGTTTGGATAGGTTCAGACGGAACTGCAATACTCCAGTTGAAATCTTCCGCTAAGGAAAAACAATAAAGCCCATTTAGTTTTTCAGGTTTCGAGATGACTATTCCGTTAACCGGCATCCTTGTTTTTGGACTTTTGACTTGCCTGACCTTCACGCCAGGCTTTTAGCCGTGCCTGAATTTCCTTCTCATACCCCTGGTCGGATGGTTCATAAAAATATTTGCCCACCAGATCGTCAGGTAGGTACTGCTGTGGGGTCCAATGCCCCTCGTGGCTATGCGGGTAATCGTAGCCCTGCCCATGCCCGAACCCTTTGGCATCCCGGCTGGGGTCCATCAAATGCATTGGCACAGGTTTAGCCCCGTTTTCAGCAATTTCATCCTGAACCATAAAATATGCGGTCGCTGAGTTGGATTTTGGCGCGGTGGCCAGATACAAAGTGGCTTCAACGATTGGGTACCAGCCTTCCGGCATACCGATATACTCAAAATTCTGAGCGGCGGCATTGGCCACCACGATTCCCATCGGGTCCGCCAGGCCGATATCCTCACTGGCCAGCACAATCAAGCGCCGCAGGATAAAGCGCGGGTCTTCTCCCGCTACCAACATTTTGGTCAGCCAATAAAGGGCAGCATCCGGGTCTGAACCCCTGACACTCTTGATAAAAGCCGAAATCGTATCGTAATGCTGGTCGTCTGTCTTGTCGTACTGAACCGCTCTTTTTTGGATAGATTGCTGGGCTACATCCAGATTTATTTGGATGATCCCATCTGTCGGAGAAGTGGTTTCGACTGCCAGTTCCAACGCGTTCAAAGCATTGCGCGCGTCACCTCCAGCAGTCCGTGCTAGATGATTCATGGCATCAGCATCAATTTTGACCTTCAAAGTCCCGTATCCGTGCACTTTATCCGCTAATGCCCGTTGTAACAGAAGAATGATATCCGCGTCGGTAAGGGGTTTCAATTCAAAGATGCGCGAACGGGAAACAAGCGCCTTGATTACGTCAAAATAAGGGTTCTGGGTGGTAGCGCCGATGAGCGTTAGCAGTCCAGTTTCCACGTGAGGAAGCAAGGCATCCTGTTGGGCTTTATTCCAGCGGTGCACCTCGTCCACAAACAAGATGGTACGCTGCCTGTGCAGCCTTCGGCGTTCAGTGGCCTCTTCGATGACTTTTCGCAGGTCGGAAACCCCAGCCAAAACCGCGCTTAGGCTGGAAAAATGAGCCTGGGTGGTGTTGGCAATAACGCGCGCCAGTGTGGTCTTGCCTGTACCTGGCGGACCGCAAAGAATGATTGAACCAAACATCCTGTCAGCTTGGATAGCCCTGCGCAGCAGCGTTCCTGGCCCCACAATATGGGCCTGGCCAACAATTTCATCAAGGGTTTTCGGGCGCATACGTGCGGCAAGAGGTGCTTCTTTTTCAAGCTGGTCCTGCATGGAATAATCAAACAGATCCATAGCTCGATTTTATCATTGAACGCATGTTCTAAGCAAGATTTTCATAATCTGAGTTGAGATGATCACGTTCAGATTGGCTTTCAGATAAAGGTCGCAAGCTGCCAAACCAAACGAAGTCATATCCGGCCTGATGAAGTTGACTGGTGACCAGGCGCCTTTGTGCTTGTGACAGCGGGTATTTGTCCAGTTGGTTGAGGGCTGCCATCTTTTTGGAGCTGGGCGGAATGCCTTTCAAACCCCCATTCGCAGAGCATAGAACCTTAATCACGCTATCCATGGTTATTAAATCATCCTGTTTCAAGCCTGTGATTTGAGCAACTGCCTCGGGTCGATGGACAAAATCATCCCCAAAGGGTTTGCCAACCGCGCTCAAGCCCACCAAGACCAGGGTTAGCCCCGTCCAAGACGGTATCACCGGTTCCCAGGCAGCAGGAGCTTTCAGCGGGCGGCGCTTGGAGCCATCGGCTTCAATAAGCACCCAGATATTTTTATCCCGGGAAAAGCTCTCCAGGCTGGAAATCTGTTCAGGCTGCAGAGCAGTCCATTTGTCACCTTCCAAGGGACCAGTCAATAGAATCGATTTTTCTTTCTCAAAAAGCTGATCCAGCTGCAGGCTTTGACGGGGCTGTACGACAATATGCCTCTCTGCCAAGTTCGATTGTGCTTTTCCAAGCTTCGTACTTGTACTCAGAATTACCTTTCCAGGAAGCTTGCGGGCAAGCACGCCTAACGCCGTAGTTTTGCCTCCCGCGCCTACCAAAGCGATGCTCTTTTCCCCAAAATTCAAGACTACTTGGGCCATACTCTCTGGTGAGCCATAAGATTCGTTTTCAAGCACCGCGCTCACTACCGACTGCCCGATCAGGAGGGCTTTATCAGAAGGTTCAAAAGCAAGGGAACGCTCTTCGCGCGGGTCAACATCAGCCAATTTGGTTCCAGCCTCAACTTCAAGCCCATCCTTCAAAATGCCGCGTAAGATGCCTCTGAACCTCGCCTTGATTTCTTTATCCTCCATCCTGCCAATCAACTGACCTTCTTCCAATAGGTCTCCAATTTTCGACAACGCCTCAAATTTACCTGAAACCGGTGCAAAAAAGACCCTTTCCCAGGTTTTCCCCATTTGCTCGCCCGGTTCACCGGTATCCGGCTGTGCGCTTCCGGAATAAAGCAATTTGCCCAGTGCTTCACCGCGATTGGTTTCCACAACAACATGGCAGTTGTTGCCCACTTCAAAGCCAGGCCCAATCCCGACCAGGAATTTCCACTGCTGCAAGTTGTAAGACTCCGCTTGTTTGGTCATACGTCCATCTACCAGGGCGATTGGGGCTAATTCGAGAAGGTCCTCAATTTGCGGCTTTATCATCACCGCTATCTGCCCATGTTCCATCGTCTTGATCGCGGAAGATAAATCTGCATTCAATCTGGCTTTGATTCCTGAGATTCTTTTCTCACCATCGTAGACGGCCTGGGCAAAAGATACACCCCTCCGGATAGCCTTAGGCTGGTCCGATTCGGTCATCAAAATATTAAAACTTGCTCGATGAAGGCCAATGGCAATGCCAGAGGCCAGATCTCCCGCGCCCCTAATAATTACTAGTTTTGAAACTAAATGCTCATCAATCTTATGAATTTCCATTGCTGTAAAAAGTGCCTAATACCCCTTATCCAGATCCACCAGGTTATAAAGTGTTTGCCCTTCCAGGTAACGCTTGAGATTTACGGCAAATAGCTCAACTACATCGTCCATCAAGTCGGGGGTGACACCGGAAACATGTGGCGTGACAATCACATTGGGCAAATTCCAATACGGTGAATCCGCTGGCAGTGGTTCGGGGTCAAATACATCCAGTACCGCGCCAGCCACCTTCCCGGTTTTGAGCGCCGCTACGAGATCTTCGTCCTTGATCATTCCACCACGGGCAACATTTATTAGGAATGCACCCGGCTTCATGGCATCAAACATTGCTTTATCAAAAAGATGATGGGTTTCAGGGGTGTGGGGCAAAGCAATCACCACATGGTCACATTCCGTCAACATTCCTTTGAGCGCTTCAATCGGGTAAAGGCGAGTAAAAAGCTTGCCTTCCGGATCGCCCAGGCCTGCAGGAGTGTAACCCTCATCTTCCAGTTTCATAACGTTCTTTTTAGCCGCAAGGATTTTCACACCAAAAGGTTGCAGCACCCTGGCAACCTCGCGTCCAATTGACCCATACCCCACAATACCTACGGTGAGTCCGCGTAGATCTTGCGGCTGCAGGCTTTTTGAAAGATTATTACCCCATTCTTTTTTGCGCTGCAGCTGCATGATTTCAGGCATCTTATGGGCCAACATCAGCATGGCCATGAGAGTGAACTCTCCCATCGTACCAACCATTGTTCCACTGGCAGAGGTCATGAGTAAGCCGGGTTTATGGGCCAGATCTGATCTTAAAAGGGTTTCCACCCCAGCCAGCGAGTTTTGAGCCCATTTCAGATTGGGCACCTGCTCTGGCTTGGGAAGGTTCCTACCACTGGTAAATAGCACCTCTGCTTTATCCCAAAGTTCTGCCGGGATCGAGTCCGCCTCTTTGCCGGTGTATGAGCTCAAATGAATACTGGGGTCGACGTTTCGAATTCTCTTGATGTGCTTATCCTGCAGGCTGATAGTGGCAAGAATTTCCAATGTTTTTTCACTCATTAAAGACCTTTCATTCGGCTGATCATTTCTGATCATAGCGGAGTGTGGATAGATATAGATAGGTACTATAACGAACTGTCTTTCTTAATTCTAAATCGGCTGATATTTAATTCAAGCCCAGACCTCGAATAATGCAACCTATCTGGTCCTGCAGAAGTAGATCAAATTTGGCGTTTAGGTGACGCTTAGTTCAGATCTACCATTTGGAAAAGGGGTTCCAGTAGATCAATCAGCAAAACTTTCTTCCCCCAGGCACTTTTTTCCAATAATTGATTAACCGCGAGTGAAGCCTGGATGGATCCGATGGTAGCCGCCGTAAAACTCAATGTACCTTGTTGGATTTCTTCGCCCCGTTCGATCGCATGACTGGGGTAAAGCCTATCCAACAACCTATACTCAGGTAGAATTACGCAAACCTGCCCCCGCCACCCTGCCACAGCACCATGGACTAAAGGCAAGCCTGCCTGTTCGCAGACTTCCTGCAGCAAAATTCGGGTGGAGATATTGTCCAGACAGTCAACAACCAGGTCGCAACCTTGCATCAATTCGAATGCATTTTCCGCGGTAATCCGGGCTTGGATGCCTTCAACTTCTATTTGGGGGTTCACGGCTTGCAGACGCTGTTTGGCCGCCAACACCTTGGACCTTCCCAGGTTCATGTGCGAGCTTAAGAGTTGCCGGTTC
>DATIUL010000019.1:0-14720 GCA_035466865.1 Anaerolineaceae bacterium
AGGGGGTTGAGCGTTGCTTGGGCAGAAGCAGAAATTCTGAAATTTGCCTCTACAGTGGCTTTGTCGGCGCCTTTGCGAATCATGCCTGGGTCAGATTTACTGCCAAGCACCAGGCCAAGGGCATCTAAAATAATGGATTTACCCGCGCCGGTCTCACCCGTGAAAACTGTCAGACCCTGGCTGAGTTCAAGGTCCAGTTCCGGGATGATAGCGAAGTTGCGGATGGAAAGGTCGAGCAGCATAACTTATTTTGCCTGGGCGTAAACACTGGTTGTGATGAGCAGGGTGTAAAGCGCCGGCCAGATTAAGGAAAGCAGGAAGGCCGGGTTACCCGTTCGGAGCATCCCGGAGAATGCCGGAAGGCCCTGGATTAACAGAACCGGGAGAGAACCAATCAGTGCCCCAGCCCCCAACACCCATTTCAATTTACGGTCGCGGCGATGTTTAATTAATTTGTTGACCAGGTTAAAAATTAGTAATCCCAGGCCCGATGCCAGGAAGATGGTGATAAAACCAAGAAAACCCGCCACCCAGGAGCCTGCCAGGGAGATAACCAGGGCAATCACAAAGCCCAGCGGCAGGTCGAGGCCTTTGGCTGTGTCAAAGATTTTCTGTTGTTTATTGACACAATCGCGGCAGCGATAGCCAGTAGGTGTCAGTATCGCCTCTGCGGGAGTAATGGGTTTACCGCAGCGATTGCAGCGCAGCGTAGGGGTTTCTTCGGGAATTGGCGTGACCGACGTGACAACCATGCCTTCGGGATTAAAGGCTGTGGTTTTTACGCCTTGGCCGTCATCAGCAGGAAGTTTTGATTCTTCAGGGGTTTTACTGACAGGATCACTCATTGGGGCCTAACTTTACTGCCGGATTGCGATAATGCAAGCGGGCAAGATTGTGATAGAAGTAGTTTGGTTCGCCAAAGCGAATCATATCAAGGGATTGCGGGTTGCTGAAGACTTTTACATAATCGCCAGGAAGCAGCATAATGGGGTCAGAACCATCCACGCTGATTACCGCGTCGTTATCGGGTGTAGTCCGTAGGATAACACTGGCACCTTCTGCCAGGACCACCGCGCGTTCCAGGGACAGGTGCGGACAAATTGGCACCAATTGCATGTTGCGCAGTTCCGGCGGCAAAATTGGGCCGCCTGCAGCCATGGCATAGGCAGTGGAGCCTGTGGCGGTCGAAACGATGAGGCCATCAGCAATATAAGAGGCCAGGTAGCCTTCTTGAACGTCCACGCGAATTTCGATGGAGCGCAGATGGGAACCGCGTGCAAGTACCACGTCATTTATCACATCCCAGGAACACAACACTTCGCGGTCGCGATAATGCTCAGCTTTTAGCAGCATGCGTTTTTCAAGGTGGAAATCTCCGGAGAGCAAACGTGGCAGCAAGTCCCGCCAATTTTCCTCATTGAGTTCGACCAAAAAGCCAAGATGGCCGGCCTGTACTCCAATGAGCGGAATCCCGGAGGGAGCCGAAAAATGGCCTGCCCGAATCAGGGTGCCGTCCCCGCCAAAAGCCACTACCAGATCATGCCCCTGGATAAACGGGCAGAGGGTTTCGCGGCGGAATTCAAATGGCATCAGGTCATTACGCACACCCAATTCGTCCAGCGCAAGGTGGAAGTCGGTAGCCAAAGACAGGGCTTTTTCCATGGCTGAATTGGGCAGCAGCAGGATATTGTTGAAGGCGTTTTTCCCTTTAGGCATAGGCTCTATTATAGTCGGGAATAATTGAAAGCCTTCGATGATTTCGGTATACTCAAGCGCAGAGACTACTATGGAACCCACGCTTACCAAAGCCCCGCAGGAGGGCGAATTTGCTTTACGGCGTTTGACACGCAATCGGCCATTGATGTTCCTGATTGCCTGGGGAATTGCCATTTTGGTTTGGATGCTTGTCTCAACGCTTACTGACCTGCCAGCCTTCATCCTTCCAAAACCAGCAGACGTTTGGCGAAAGTTCCTGGAGGTACTTGGCAATGGCATCCTGTGGCGCAATTTTTCTTATACCCTGCTGGAGATTGCGTTAGGTTTGTTGATTGGCAGCGTTTCAGCCACCGTTTTGGCTTATTGGCTGGCTCGTAAACCGCTGGCTGAACGCTTGCTTTCTCCATTCCTGGTGGCCAGCCAATCCGTGCCCATTGTGGCGGTTGCCCCGCTCTTGGTCATCTGGTTGGGCCCGGGCTTGGGAACAAAGGTCTTTATTTGCGCTCTAACGGTCTTCTTCCCCATCCTGATCAACACCCTGGTGGGCTTCAGAGAGGTCTCGCGCGACCTGCGCGAAGTTATGCATGCCTTACGGGCAACCCCAAAACAAACCCTACGCTATTTGGAATGGCCGGCAGCATTACCGGTTATCATGGCAGGCTTGCGTGTGGGCGCCACCCTATCAGTCATTGGGGCCATCGTGGGTGAACTGATAGGCTCAGACCAGGGTTTGGGTTTTCTTATCAACGTTGGCCGTGGACAATACGACACGGCCCTTGTTTTTGTGGCGGTATTCACGCTGATGTTGCTGGCTTCAAGCTTCTATGGGCTGATTTTGCTTGTGGAATCGCGGGTCTTGGTCTGGCAAACCTGGCGTAAAGGAATCTAAATGCACTTAAGAAGATTTTCACTTTCGCTCCTCTTCATTCTTATAAGCCTTCTGACGGCCTGCAATCTATTGCAACCCAAGAGCAATTCTGCTCTGCGCCAGGTAACACTGAATCTCACCTATATCCCCAACGTTCAGTTCGCTCCCTTTTATGTGGCCATTGAAAATGGATTTTTCAAAGACGAAGGTCTGGAGCCCAAATTGGTATATGGAAACGAAGCCGACATGGTGTCGTTATTGGGCGCTGGCAAAGAACAGTTCATGATTGCCTCCGGGGAGCAGGTGCTGATGGCCCGTGGCCAGGGGTTGCCCGTGGTGGATGTGTTGGATTGGTACAAAGACTATCCGGTGGGAATCGTCAGCCTGAAGACTGCTGGAATCGAAAAACCGGAAGACTTGAAAGGCAAAACGATTGGATTGCCCGGCCTGTATGGGGCAAATTACATTGGTTTTGAAGCCCTGGCAAACAAAACTGGGCTAAGCAGCACGGATTACCGGCTGCAATCCATCGGATTTACCCAGGTGGAAGCCCTGGCCACTCATCAAGTTGATGCCGCGGTTATCTACCTGGCGAATGAACCTGTGCAACTCAAGGCGCGGGGCTATGAAATCAACGTCATGCGCGTGCAGGACTACGTCAGCCTGGTAGGTAACGGTCTGTTGAGCAACGAGAAAACCATCCAGAACGATCCTGAACTAATTCATAAAGTGGTGCGCGCGCTCAGCAAAGGCATTGATTGGACGGTTGCCAACCCCGAAAAGGCGTTTACGATTTGTGAAAAGTATGTTGAGAACCTCAAAAGTGGCGACACAACAATCCAAAAAGAAGTATTGGCGGAATCCATCGGTCTTTGGAGCCTCTCAACTGAAAGAAATGTGAACCCATCCCGCTGGGAGAATATGCAGCAGGTCTTGCTGGGACTGGGATTGATGAAAGCGCCGATTGACTTGAAGGGAGCTTACACCGATGCCTTCCTCCCCTGAGAACCTGCTTAAGGTCCAACATTTGCATATCGACTTTATTGAAAGCGATGGCACCCTGGAAGTTTTGGACGACCTGAACTTCGAGATTGAGGCCGGCTCTTTCACCTGCTTGATTGGTCCCTCCGGGGGCGGTAAAAGCACGCTTCTAAGGGCTCTGGCAGGCTTAATCTGCCCAAGTTCGGGCGAAATCCTGATTGATGGAACAACTCCAGACCAGGCCTCGATTGGAATGGTGTTCCAAAAGCCGGATTTGATGCCCTGGCGTACGCTGGCACAAAACATTAGCCTACCACTCGAGTTGGATGGCATCAGGGGGTCTGTGCTGCAAGAAAAAACGCAGCAACTGGTGCAACTGGTTGGGTTGGAGGGTTTTGAAAAGCATTATCCTCATGAACTTTCCGGCGGCATGGCGCAA
The DNA here is from genome assembly GCA_035466865.1 of Anaerolineaceae bacterium. Lineage (GTDB taxonomy): Bacteria > Chloroflexota > Anaerolineae > Anaerolineales > Anaerolineaceae > Mesolinea. The sequence goes on from DATIUL010000019.1 coordinate 4,005, forward strand.
CGCGCGTCCATTGCCAGGGCTTTAATCCGCCAACCAAAACTGCTGCTTTTGGATGAGCCCTTCGGCCAACTGGATGCTTTTACCCGCGAGCGCATGGGTGATGAACTTCTGCGTATTTGGGAAGAAAAGCACCAAACTGTTTTGATGGTCACCCATTCCATCCCTGAAGCGGTATACCTGGCGGACCGGGTTTTAGTGCTTTCATCTAGGCCTGCCCGTATCAAGCAGGACCTGACCATCGAGCTCCCCAGGCCGCGGCTGGAAGGAATGCAATTTTCTCCGGCTTTCAATAATTACTGCAACCAATTGCACGAGGAATTGGAACAAGAACTCAAGGTTCATTAAGTAATTTAATGCCGGCATATTCTTATATCAAATGCCTCTTTTTGTTTTTATTTGGGGTTTAATTGCCCACTGTATTCGAAGGCCTCTAAAGGTAGAATAAAGCCATGCGTTTTTTGAGCGAAGAACACAAAACTTATCGCAAAGGTATCCTGGGGTACAGCCTCTTTTTTGCGCTGTTTTACGGGGGCATCGGCGTCATCCTGCCTTATCTAAACCTACATTTTCGCAGCATCGGTTTTTCAGGCGTACAAATTAGCTCGCTCTTGGTGGCGGGCTTGGTTTTCCAGATTTTGCTGGCTACCCAGGCAGGTTTCTTTTTTGACCGAAGTTCGCGCAAACGCTTGATTTTGGGCATAACCATCTTGGTGGCGGCAGGAGCGCTGGCAGGTTTGCCTCTGCTGAAGCATTATCTGCCCATTTTGGCGCTGTACGTCATCACTTACACCCTGGGCATGATTACTGGTGCGACCGGCGTTAACCTGAGCTATCACGCGGGTGTTCATCCCGATGGCGGACGTAACCGCTTTGGGGACATGCGCTTATGGGGGTCGCTTGGATATTCTGTGATGGCGCTCCTCGGTGGTTGGTTGGTTGAACACCGCGGCATCCTGGTAAATGATGTCATCTATGTTATTTTGGAGTTAGTTTTGGCAGCAATTGTTTTTTGGGTTTTGCCGGAGAATAGCTTCCAGAATGATGAGTCGGACGTACCGGCAACAGGATTCCTGCAAGTGGTAAAGTTGATTTTCAGTAACCGGTATCTATGGATGACGATCGTCGCCCTGGCCATGACAGATACCATGAACGATGGGGTCCGGTCATTTGAAACCATCTTTATGAAAGATCTTGGCGTCAGCACCACCATTATTGGTGTTGTGATAACCCTGACTGCTTTTGGAGAGATCCCGTTTATGTATTGGGGCAGCAGTATTCTGGAAAAGTTGGGCACGCGCCGGTTAGTGATTGGCGTAATTGCTTTTGATTTTGTGAGGCGGTTCATGGTTTGGGTTTTTCCAATACCGGGCGTGGTGATGTTAGCGTCCGTCCTGAACGCGGCCAGTTTCTCATTGAGATTATTAGTTACCATCCATCTTATCAACCTGTTCATTCCAAAACGCTTCACCACCACCGCGAACGGCTTTATCAGTGTGGCCCTTTATGGTATTGGCTACATCTTCAGCAATGCTGTCTGCGGTGTCATTTATGACTACGTTGGGGCAAGGCAAAACTACCTCTTCTGGTCAATTCTTGCGGTTGCCTCTTTAATCATGGCGATTGCAGCTGGCCGCCCTCAAGCTGGGGCAACATCTTCTGCCGCAATTCGGGTGGAGACTGATGCAGCGCCTTAAGCGCCATCTGATCTTGATATTTTGTATCTTGGCCGTGCTTTCGGCTAATGTTCAACCGGCCACTGCCTCCTCTACCAAGCCTACAACTCAGTTACCACGAAAGGTTCTCTGCCCAACCCCACCCAGCATCATGTTGCACTCCGCTGACGGAGTGTTCGGTATGCAGTGGCTTGTCAGAACCATTGAAAAGCATTCTCTGCAAACCATGACTTACCGCCAGGTTTCCGACCTTTGGAAACGAGGCCTTTGCCCACCCGAAAACACGATCCTGGTTTCGTTGGACGACCTGGGCTCAAACTGGCTGCGCAAGGAATTTAGAGACATGATCCAGGTATTTACAGAAAAAGGTCTTGTGCTGACCCTAGGCCTTGTTACTGGAACCGAGAAGAGCCCGCAAAACCAGGTGATTTGGGATTATCTACGGAGTCTGGATGCAAAAGGTATAGAAATTGCCTCGCATTCCGCCAGGCATAGTATGTTGGAAAAGCTTAACGAAAAGGACCTTAGGCTGGAATCTGAAGAGTCCTACCGAGTTTTGTGCGAACAGCTCAAGCGCTGCCCTGTTACCTTTATTCTGCCATTTGGCAAAAGCTCTGAGAATTCAAATGTCATGAATGTACTGAAAGCGACGTACACGAACATCGTCAGCATCCAGGCGGCCAAAATCTATGGTAACTTGCCGCTGCTTTTTAAACGCATTCCTTTAGTCAAACAAGAAAACAACCCAGGGGAGCCCAAACTGGGGGCCCCGTTTTTCATCCAAAACCAAGTGATTCATCCCAATACCAAACTACCAAAACAACCCAATGGAACGGAGCCACAATGATTACCAAGCAGGAATTCATACGTATGATGGCGTTCAACCACGAGATGATCGATACACAGATTGAAGGCGTCACGGATGCCCAGTCGCTGCTGCAGCCGGCCAACGGCGGTAATTGTATGCGTTGGGTGCTCGGCCACCTCGCTGAAAACCTGATCGAAATCCTGCATCTTCTGGGCACTGAACCTGCCCGGGAAGCCGAAGCTCTCAAGCGCTTTGTACGTACATCCGAACCTATCAGGAGTGATGAACCCGATTTGCTGCGTCCCGAAGAAATAATGCAGCTCTATGGTGAGCTTGAAAAGCAGATGATCGATAAGCTTAATGCCATGGATGAGAGCGATTTTGACGAAGAACTTGGCCAGGGCGAAAGAAAAGCCCGCCTGGGCTGGAAACTATATTTTTACGCCTTTCACCATCATTTCCATATCGGACAGCTGGAGTATTTGCGCAATCTGGCAGGCTTGACGGAGCCCCTCATCTAATATTAAGCACGCACCTCGAAGCAGAACAGATGACCTTCCATGTCACGTAGAAGGTAGACAAAGACCCAATAATAGACAATAGTCTTGTATTTATTTGGGAATCTCGTTATGATAGGGCATTCCGCAATCATACGAGGTTATAAAATGATAAAAATAGTCACTGATAGTACGTCCGACCTACCTGCTGATCTTGTCAGGCAATACAACCTGAGCGTCGTTCCCCTGTACCTGATCTGGGGTGACCAGCAATTCATCGATAATGTCAGCATCACCAAAGAAGCCTTCTTCGCCCGTTTACCGCTGGACCCTGTGGCCCCGACCACCTCGCAGCCATCGGTAGAAGACTTTGCCAAAGTGTTCCGCGAAGCAAAAACGGAAGGGGCCAGTGAAATCATCTGCGTCACGGTTGCTAAAGACCTCTCAGGCACCTTCCAATCGGCCACCGCCGCTGCCAGAGATTCTGAGATCAAAGTGCACGTTGTGGATAGCGCTGCCACCACCATGGGCCTGGGTTACCAGGTGCTGGCGGCCGCGCGGGCTTTGGAGGCAGGTGGCTCCGTTAAGGATGCTCTCAATGCCATCAAGCCTGTCAGGAACAATTTGGTCACTATGGTTGGCCTGCAAACCATCGAGTACGCCGTGCGTGGTGGACGCCTTGGCGGAGCGATGAAATGGTTGGGCAGCACATTTTCTTTGAAGCCAATCATCACCCTGGACCACCCCAATGGTGGCAAGCTTGTCAAACTAAAAATGCAAAGGACTCAGCACGGCTTGATGACCGAAGTTGTGAAAGAGTTCATCAAGCGCCTCAAGAGCACTCAAAATTTACACGTCGCTGTTTGCCATGGCGGAGATTTGGCTGTTGGTAAAGAGTTGATGGCCATGGTTGAAGAAGCTTTGCACCCTGTGGAAGCTGTTTTAACAGAGTACGGACCTGTTCTGGGTGTGCATGCCGGCCCTGGTGGCTTTGCCTTGACAGGTTACAGCGAGTAGAGCCTAATCGGACCCCGGAAAGGCGACAGCCTTGATATAATACAGCTAACGCGCGTTAGCTGTATTATTGTTTAATTCAAGAAATAAGGAAGAGAATGCAGACAGAAATTCAGGAAACAACATTCACCCCACAGACTGAAACAGTACAGATTCCTCAACCCGAAACTGTAATGCAAATTCCGGTTGAACTTAACTCGGGGGTATTAGCGCAAACCGATGCCCAGGCTGTGACTGTTTCACGGTTTGGAAACAAGTCGACCAGGCAGCTTGCTCTAATTGCCATGATCTTTATTGCTTTTATCGCCCTGGGTTTACCCGACGGCTTGCTTGGGGTTGGCTGGCCGAGTATTCGCACAAGTTTTGGCGTGCCACTCGATTCGCTAGGTTTGCTGCTTACAACCAGTATGACCGGATATCTCCTCTCCAGCTTCTTTAGTGGGGCCATTGAACGCCGTCTAGGCGTTGGCAAAATACTGATTATTTCTTGCCTGCTAACCGGTCTGGGTTTATTGGGTTACACAATTGTCCCGCAATGGTGGATGATGGTCGGCCTGGGGTTATTGGCTGGACTCGGCGCTGGCGGCATCGATTCCAGCTTGAATGCTTATGTGGCTGGTAATTACGGGCCAGGCTTGATGCAATGGCTGCATGCCAGCTATGGCATTGGTGTGACCATCGGCCCTTTGCTTATGACCTTCTTCTTGACCAATATGGCCAAATGGCGTCCTGCCTACCAGGTGGTTGGTGGATTCCAGTTATTGCTTGCCTTTGTCTTTTTCCTTTCTCTTTCACTTTGGCCAAAAGCCGCTCGCGGAGTAAAGCACGCCACAGCCGAAAAAGCCAAGCTTGATGCCAATCGCCCAGGCTTGTTCCAGACGCTAAAAAAGGGCAGTACGTTGATTGGCCTGCTACAGTTCTTCATCTACACCGGTTGCGAAGTGGCCCTCGGAATGTGGGCGTATTCTTTGCTGACCGAAGGCCGCGGTGTAGTATCAGGCTTGGCCGGCTTGATTACGGGTTCCTTTTGGGCTTTCTTCACCGTCGGCCGTATCCTTGCCGGATTGCTAGCCTACAAGCTGAAAATGCGTAAACTAGTCATGCTAGCTCTTGGGTTGGCTCTTATCGGAGCGGTTTTACTCGCCTGGAATCAATCCCCCACATTCTCGCTGATAGCCGTAAGTTTGATTGGCTTCTCCTATGCACCTATTTTCCCCGGTCTGGTCACTGGGACTGAATCAAGGGTCGGCAAGAGACATCTCACCAATGCTGTAGGTATGCAAACAGCCTCAGCTGGTTTGGGTGGCACTGTGATTGCTTCCGTGGTTGGAGTTTTAGCCCGGCGCTTTGGGCTGAATGTCGTGCCTTTCATTTTGGTGGGGCTGATTGCCTTGCTGATTGTGGTTGTTTACTTTGCCAACCGCATGCAGGCAAACGAAGAGCCGCTTTCTGCCTGATCTTCGATCAGCTCAACTGCTTTAAAGGTAGCGGTCTCCCCACTGATATTGGTTGAATGGGTCGGCGACCCACCCAAAAACTTAAAAAAAGACTGGCAGTTTTGCCAGTCTTTTAATAGTAAAAAGAATGCGGTCAAGGTTTGTGAACGATAAAGTTATCGAACGTATAAACAGCATTCCCTTCATCAAACGTGCCACCATAAAGGCCAACTCCCCCATCATTTTCCAGATTCTCTGAACTGGCGGTAAGCACTTCAATGCCGTTCACACTCAGGCTGAGGTTGCCTCCTACACAACTAGCAATTAAATGGTATTCCTCGGCAGGGGTAAAGGCATCTATTGTTGAAGCAAAGATGTCATCGTCGCCATTGACCCATCGCATGATTTCTGCATAGCCATCGTTGGCAATGGCCAGTACATGGAAGTTGTCATTGTCTTTATATCCGCAGATAATCCCAAAGTCGCCTTTATCAGGCCCGCTCGCCAAACGCGCATCAACTTCAATAACGGTGTCGCCAATACCGTCAAATCCGCCCGGGAGGTTCCATTGTGCATACATGGGGGTTTTGATGGAAATCTTGTAGGCGTTATTATCGTAATCTGCGCCAGAGTTTTCCCCGGAGAAGACGGTCCAGTCGCCAGTTTTGGTGGAGAAATCATCCGAAAAAACAATTTCCCCATCCGCCTTAATTGTTTCAGCAACGGGGTTGTTAACCTGTTCACCGATCTCGCCAGCCTGTTCAGCTTTGAAGTTATCAAAATAGTAAATGAATGGGCCTTTTTCAAAAGATCCGCCATAGATGCCAACGCCGCCATCGCTGGTGAGGAGAGGGTCCTCCAAATTAATGGCGATTTTTCCATTAACATCCAGCGTGAAATGCCCATTCTGGCAATTGGCGATGAGATGGTATTTGTCGGCTGGAGTGAATCGGCGTTCCTGGTAAAGTAGAGTTGATTCCTCGTCATCTTTCATCTGGTAGACACCGATTGAGCCATCCGTACTCATTCCCATGATGAAGTAGTTTTGGTAATCCTGGAAACCGCAAAGCACACCAAAGTCACCGGCATCTGAGCCAGCATCTTTCCAGGCATCCACCTCGATGACGACATCACCAGTGCCCAGGTAGTTTTCCGGAACAATAGGTTCCATGTAACTTTCGGCATTGATCACAATTGCATAACTGCCCTTTACGTAACCATATGTGCTGTCATCATTAACGTCCATTGGCCAGCCGGAATTAGTGTCAGAGAAATCATCACTGTAACTGTACCCAACAGGCTGGGGTATTGGTGTATACGTGGGCAGAGGGGTTGCGGTTGGCTTCAGAGTAGCCGTGGCCGTTGGGAGGGGCGTTTCGCTGGGAGCCGTTGTTGCCGTTGGGGCAAGGGTGTTTGTAGGCGCGGTGGTTTCAGTAGGGGCAACCGTATGGAGTTGGTTGGTTGCAGTTGGAATTTGAGCTGCTGGTAGCGGACCGCAAGCTGGGGCAATTAAGATTAAGGCTGCAAAAACCAGGATCAAGGACATTATTTTCTTGCTCATGACTGCCTCACTTCCATCTATTAATTCGTCTGTGGATAGTTAATATTACATCACAAAACAGCAATTAATGAAGGAGCAATTATTAGCTGAGCCGCTTTCAAAAAACGCAAATCCATGCTTGAAAATTAATACAAAATATATTTCTAATAATTGAGAATGCGGGGCATTTCAAATGCTGCATTTCAGGCTCCAACCCGGTCCCAAGCATTATAATCACCGCAGATAATCATCTATCGACGAAAGAGGAAGCTATGACCGACCGACTTGCCTGGCTTGAAGAAGAATTAAAAACCCTTAAAGAAACCGGTTTGTACAACAGCATCCGCACCCTGGATTCAGCCCAGGGAGCTCATTTGATTGTGGATGGAAAAAAAGTACTCAACTTCTGCTCAAACAACTACCTGGGCTTGGCCAATAACCCGATTATGGTGGCGGCCGCCAAGGCAGCCATGGATAAGTACGGCATCGGACCTGGGGCTGTGCGCTCCATCGCCGGAACGATGAGCCTGCATCTTGAACTCGAAAAACGCATGGCTGAGTTCAAACATGTTGAAGCTGCCATCACCCTGCAATCTGGTTTTACCGCCAACGGGGCAACGATTCCGGCGCTGGTGGGCAAGGAAGATGTGATTTTCTCAGATGAGCTTAACCACGCCTCCATTATTGATGGAGCCAGGCTCTCCGGGGCAAAGATTATTCGTTTTGGCCACGCGCAACCAGAATCCCTGGAAGAAGTCATCAAGAACGCTCCGCCTTACCGCAGAGCCCTCATGATTACGGATGGCGTCTTTTCAATGGATGGGGATATTGCGCCCTTGGATAAACTGGTGGAGATTTGCGAGGCCAACGGCATCATGACAATGGTGGACGATGCTCACGGCGAAGGCGTTTTAGGCAAAGGTGGGCGCGGTATTGTGGACCACTTCGGCTTGCATGGGCGTGTGGATGTGGAAATAGGTACGTTTAGCAAGGCATTTGGCGTCATGGGTGGGGTGGTTGCTGGCAATGCCAAGATCGTGGAATGGCTGCACCAACGCGGTCGGCCGTTCTTGTTCTCATCGGCAGCCACTGTACCGGATACCGCGGCTTGCCTGGCAGCTGTGGACATCTTGGAGAGTTCAACGGAGCTGGTGGATAGATTGTGGCGCAACGCCCGCTTCTTCCAGGAAGAAATGCGCAAGCTGGGCTTTGATACAGGTGAAACTCAAACCCCGATCACACCAGTCATGCTGGGGGATGTGGCCCTGGCACGCGAGTTCAGCCGTAAGCTCTTTGAAAATGGTATCTTTGCCATGGCACTGGGTTTCCCGACCGTACCCATGGGAAAAGCCAGAATTCGGGTGATGCTTTCCGCCTCCCATAGCCAGCAAGACCTGGAGGAAGCCCTGGATACCTTCCAAAAAGTAGGCAAGGAACTCCGGGCATAGTAAGCGCAAGGTCAAATATATATGTAGGTAGAAAAAGTGCCGCTTATAGCGGCACTTTTTGGTAATGAAGGCTTATATGTGCAGTAACTCTTTGGTAGGGAAGGCTGAAAAGCCTTCCGCTTTTATTCCACTTCCCGAAAAATTCCTTAAACTATTGCCCCGCTGGCATGACGACAAGGTTGTCAAAGTAAAACTCAACTTTGGCATCCTCAAAACTGCCTGAGATTAATCCAATATCGCCGCCAGACAGGTAAGGATCGCTTACCTGGGCAATTTGTGTCTTATTTACGAGGAGGGTCAGGGTTTGGGCTCCGCAGATTGCGGTCAGATGATTACCCTTTTCCCTGATATTGAGGTTTCTGGCTTCAGAATAGAGTGTGCTGCGTTCACCATTCAACCGTTTGAAAATCTCCACCCAGCCGTCCGGGCCAATTGTTAGCGCAAAGTAATTGTTGGCGTCCACATAACCGCAGATAACCCCGTAATCACTATGGGTGGGACCTTTACCATACTTAACATCCACATCAATCTTGATGCCATCTGGGAACCATTTGCCTGGGTTAGCCCAAATCTCCTGGTTCGGCGTGGCCACAAAAATGCGGTACTGGCCGTCCGCATAATCAGCGGTGCTTGAGCTGCTGGTATTGCGGTCCCACCCGCTAAGCTCATACGAGAAATCCTCATGCAACAAGGACCCGTCATTTGGCGTTGGTCTGGGGGTATGTGGAACAGGGGTGGATGTGCGCACCGGGGTGGAGGTGAAGGCTTCCGCGCCGATAGTTTTTGTGATGTCCGGGATGATGGAGATGGGTGTTGAGGCCGAAAGCGTGGCTGTTTTGGTGAAAAAGGGGTTGGAGGTTGGCGCACCGGGTTCAAGCTGACGAGCAGGATCAGGCGTGTAGGTGGAAGGTTGCTTGATGGTAGGCGACAAGGCACAACCCGAAAGTACAAGGCTGATAATTATTAAGAAAAGGTATGATTGCTTCAAAGTGTCTCCAAGGGGCTCCAAAGAGCCGCTCTGAAAATGATACTCGAATAATCGAATATTTGACAAAACTGCACCAGCATCCCTGAACTGTTTACTCGTTGGAATGAGGACCGGCTCTGTATTAAATGCCCTTTTTAAGGTATCCTTAGCCATCAATTAATCTATGTTGGGAGGCTCTCATGATTAAAGACTTACTTGACTCAGCTGTGGACCGCATGGATGCAGCCCTTGACAACCTGAATTCGGACCTGACAGCGATCCGAACCGGCAGGGCAAGCCCGGCCCTGGTTGAAAAACTGCAGGTGGAATATTACGGTTCCAATTTGCCACTCATCCAGCTGGCCAATATCAGTGTTCCTGAAGCCCGCCAGCTGCTCATCAAACCTTTCGATGCCTCCTCACTGAGAGCTATTGAGCGCGCTATTCAGGCTTCTGAATTGGGTCTCACTCCCAATAACGATGGAAAGCAAATTCGCCTGAATCTGCCCCCGCTCACCGAAGACCGCCGCCGCGACCTGGTTAAGTTAGTTAACGCGCGTCTTGAAGAGTGCAAGGTGGCCGTACGCAATATCCGTCGCGACGTCCTGAAGGACATGCGTGATTACGAAAAAGAAAAGCTGATTTCCGAGGATGATTTGGAGATTGGTGAAGAGAAACTTCAAAAAATTGTCGAAGAAAAGATAGAAGAGATTGAACATATCGGCCACCGTAAAGACAAAGAAATTATGGAAGTCTGATGGCAAAACAGGAAAATAGCAACAAGATCCCCATGCATTTGGGGATCATTTTGGATGGCAACGGCCGCTGGGCAAAGGCTCGTGGGCTTGAGCGTATGGATGGCCATCGCGAAGGCTTCATGCTGCTTAAGCCGGTAATCCTGGCCTGCCGCGCGCGTGGTATCCAATACCTCACCTTCTATGCCTTTTCTACCGAAAACTGGGGCAGACCAAAGCCCGAAGTGGATGGCCTCATGGAAATGATGGCCTTTTTCTTTGACCACGAAGTGGCTGAACTGCACGCGGAGAATATCCGCTTGCTGCATGCCGGAAAATTGGATGAGAAAGTACCGGAAACCCTAAAGGTCAAGATGCGCAATGCGCTCGCCTTAACCAAAGACAATACAAGCATGACGGTAATTCTGGGTTTCAACTATGGTGGCCGCGATGAAATTGTCCGAGCTGTGCGCAAACTGACCGCTTTGGGTTTAAAGCCTGAAGAGATCACGGAAGCAGACATCACCGCTCATATGGATAACCCCGAAGTACCCGACCCCGACCTGATCCTGCGCACTTCAGGCGAGCAGCGCACCAGC
>DATIUL010000020.1:0-4931 GCA_035466865.1 Anaerolineaceae bacterium
CCAGCACCAAGAAAGTACATCCTCGGCCTCACTGGTAACATTGCCTCAGGCAAAAGCACCGTGCGCCAATACCTTGAAAACGCTGGAGCGATAACCATTGATACAGACCTGTTGGCACAATACACATATCTGCCTTCCGGCCCCGCGTATATGCCCATTTTGGATGCTTTCCCTGAAATTGCTGAAATCACTGAAAAAGGTTCTCCCATCTCCCGCAAACATCTTGGAAGGCTTGTGTTTTCAGATCCTGCATCATTGAAACGTCTTGAAGGCATCATCTATCCCATTCTTGGAAAACAGATCGATGCACTTTGTAATTCCCTTGAGGCAGGGCTGCTGGTTATTGAGGGTGTCAACCTGGTCGAAGCAGGTTTTAGGCCAATGCTGGACACGCTCTGGATGGCTGTCGCCGATGATGCTGTTCGCCTGCAAAGGTTGATTGACGAGCGTTGGATGGATGCCTACGATGCCAGAACCCGCCTTTCTGCGCAGGTACCACAGGCAAATAAAGCAAAACTAGCCGATTTCCTTATCCATACGGATATTGGTTTTGAGGAAACCTATACTCAGGTTGAACAAGGTCTGAATAAGCTTGAAAACCTTCTGCCCCCAGTCTACTGGAAAAGCGAATCAGCAAACTTCTCGCGCTTGACGCCTTCGCTCTATGAATCAGTCCTATCCCTGTTTTGTGATGAGGATCTCACAGACCCTTCTGTTAGCCGTTTCTACAGCTTGCTATCAAAATGTTCGGCATTCCTCACAGAACAAGATGAAGCAGCATGCCTTACACTCTATAAATTAGATTCGCAGATTTCTTTGTTACTCTCAAATCATCCGCAACACCGCAACCACATCCCTCTTACAGATGTTTTGGATGGTCTTGAAGGCTTTTCCAAACAACATCAGGTCAAAGCCTTACTCATTCCGGCCGACCTTTTAGGGCATGCGGAAGCTAAAAGACTTAATTTCTTTCCCGGCGACACACCAATACCTGGCATGCAGCCAGAGATTGTTTCACAAGTTATGCGTAAAAATGGACTGATGCCGGCAGAAATCTACCTAAAAATACTTTAGGTCTAAACTTTTTCTAAATCCTTTCAGGTATACTTAAACTAAGAATCAAAGGTCACCATGCAGGAGATAATCAATAATATCCTCTTTATTTTTCAGCGCTTTAATTGGCTAAGCGTTCTGGATATTTTGCTTGTTGCTGTTTTCTTCGGTTTGTTGCTTTATCTGCTGCGCGATACCGAGGCCATGACCCTGCTTAAAGGTGCCATATTTGTTATCGCCCTGGTTGCTCTTTTTACTTCACTCATTAACCTGCCAGCCTTCTCGTGGCTTATCCGCACGCTCTCTCCTGCGCTGATCCTGGCCGTTCCGGTCATTTTTGCGCCTGAAATTCGGCGCGCTTTGGAAAGGGTTGGCCGTTTTGGAGCGCTCAGCCTTTTTAACCGTGCTCCAAAACCGACTGAAGTGGAGCAAACCCTGCGCTCAATAACCGCCGCTGCCCTGCAGCTTTCGGAGCGCCGCCAGGGTGCCCTGATTGTTATCAAGAGACGTCAGTTCCTGGACCAATATTACAAAAACGGGGTTATGCTGGACGCAGAAGTCACACCACAAATTTTGATGCAAATCTTTTACCCTAATACACCATTGCATGATGGCGCTGTTATTGTGGAAGGCAATCGCGTTAAAGCAGCTTCCTGCGTGATGCCCCTTTCAAATAGCGGCGTCCTTAATGCCTTACCAGAACGCTCTTTTGGTCTGCGTCACCGGGCTGCGTTGGGAATTTCTGAAGTCAGCGACGCGGTTGCTGTGGTTGTCTCTGAAGAATCTGGCACGATTTCCATCGCCCAAGGCGGGCGGTTGATCCGCCGCCTGGATGGAGAACGCTTGTTGAATAGTTTGCGGGCCTTCATGACCATGGATCCGCGCGAGGAAGCTAAAACTACAGGCGAAAACAACCCCATTATCAGTTCTGTCGCTCCAAGGAGATCACGCAAATGAAGTCCATGCGCGGTTTCTTCCGTTTTTTTCCCACTATTTTGCTTTCGATAGCATTGGCTGTTTTAGTCTGGATTGCGGCCGTCAACGAGACGGACCCCAATCAAGTAGTAAATTATACGAACCCTGTTCAGGTAAGAATTATCGGTCTGGATCCTGGCTTATTGGTTTCGAAACAATCGGTCAATTCAGTGGTGCTCAGTATCAGTGCACCGAGATCCATTCACAATCGCCTTGCCAATAGCCCTGAACTCATCCAGGCATTTATAAACCTTTCAGGCAAAACTGAAGGTGATTATTCGCTCACCCCTCAGATTGATCTTAAAATTCGCCCTGCAAAAGTGAGCAAACTGACGCCCCAAACCATAGATATCAGCCTGGAAAGATTAGCCGCGACGCAGATGGATGTTTCACTAAGGCAATCGGGCACTCTGCCGATCGGGTATGAAGCTGGAGAACCAAAGCTTAACCAAACTCAGGCTAAGATTTCCGGCCCGGCTTCGCAGGTGCAGAAGGTAACGCAACTGGTAGCCCTGTTGGACGTTTCCAACCTCAGCAGCAATCTGACGCGCACCATCAATCTGCACGCGCTTGACAGCAGGGGTGTTGAAGTGACCGGGGTGAGCCTTGAACCAGCAAAAGTGACCGTTGACCTGCCAGTTAAGCAACTTGGCGGTTACCGTAATGTATTCGTCAAAATTGTCACCACAGGCCAGATTGCTCCTGATTTTTATTTGACGGGCATCGTGGCGGATCCTCCCAACATCACCATCTATTCCACGGATCCGGAAGTAGCCAACAATATGCCGTCTTATATTGAGACTGTTCCGATCGATCTGAATGGTGCCAGCCTTTCCTTTGCTTCATCGGCAGCCCTGAATTTGCCGCAGGGAATTCAGTTGGTGGGCGACCAAACGGTCTCCGTCCAGGTCGGCCTTGCACCAGTGGAGAGTTCCCGTCAAATGGCCAATCTGGTGGTAACTATTGAAAATTTGGGGCCGGGATTGAAGGCGATAGTTTCCCCATTAACCGTGAATGCCTATATTTCTGGACCAATTTATATCCTCAACACCCTGAGCGAGCGCGATCTTGAAGTCACCATTGACCTGGAAGGTAAAACCGCTGGCACTTATCAACTTGCTCCCCAAGTCCGCTTGCCGAACAATAAAATCAAATTCGAATCCACACTCCCAGCCATGTTGGAAGTTGTGATTTCAAGATAGAAGCCAAATGAAAAAACCCGTGATTGTTTTGGTCGGAAGACCAAATGTTGGAAAAAGCACCCTTTTTAATCGCCTTGTAGGACAACGTCTGGCGATCATTGATGAGACCCCGGGGACCACACGCGACCGCCTGGTATCGGAAGGTTATTGGTCCGGTAAAGACTTTTTTGTGGTTGATACCGGTGGTATTGACCCTCCCAAACGCCCAGATCAGCAAGTTCTCTCAGTAGGATCCAAGGATTTTGTTGAGGAAATTCGTGCCCAAGCCGAGATTGCCATCGAAGAAGCCGACGTGGTGATTTTTGTTGTAAACGTTCAGGATGGCGTTACCCAGGCTGATCGAGAAATCCTCACAATCCTGCGTAAAAGACAGACCAAGAAAAATGGGCTTGCCACACCCCCCATTGTATTGGCCGTGAACAAGACCGACAATCAGAAGTTGGCTTTGGATGCCAATGAATTTTTCAGCTTCGGACTTGGCGATCCATACCCAATTTCCGCCTATCATGGAACTGGCACCGGCGACCTGCTGGATGCGGTTGTTGCCCTCTTCCCAGAACAAACAGAGGAAGAAGAAACACCTGACACCATCAAGGTGGCAATTGTTGGCAAACCAAACGCTGGCAAATCCAGCTTGTTAAATAAGTTGGCCAAAGAAGAGCGCGCCATCGTTAGCCCGATTGCCGGTACCACACGCGATGCCATTGATACAGAAATTTCCTTTGACGACCATAAAGTGACTCTCATCGATACAGCCGGTATCCGTAAGCGCGGGTCGATCATTCCCGGTGTTGAGAAATACAGCGTGCTGCGTGCCATGCAGGCCATCGAACGCTGCAATGTTGCGTTGTTGGTCATCGATGCCACCACGGGTATTACTGCCCAGGATGAGCATATCGCTGGTTTTATCCAAGAGGCTAAGAAAAGCGTCATCCTTATCATCAATAAGTGGGATGCGGTTGAAAAAGATGAAAAGACTGCCATCGAGTTTGAAAACAAGGTACGGCAGTCATTAAATTTCCTCCCTTATGTACCTGTTCTTTTCATTTCCGCGCAATCCGGTCAACGTGTCCATCAGGTCATGCCGTTGGTGATCAAGGTCTGGCAGGAACGCCAGGTTAAACTTACAACCTCTCAAATCAACAAAGTACTCACCCACGCCCAGGACATTCACACCGCGCCTTCGACGACCGGACATCCATTCCGCATTTATTACGGCACACAGGTCAAGATCGACCCGCCGACTTTCTTACTTTTCTGTAACGACCCTTCGCTCGGGCACTTCACCTACATGCGCTTCCTTGAAAATCAATTGCGCAGCGAATACCCCTTTGTTGGCACCCCCATTCAATTAGTACTCAAAAAGCACTAATCCATCTCGGAATAATTGATGCGAAAGTGGTATCATAGGGCAGTTGGTGAACTAAAAAATGGAAGAATATACCTCACAAGTCGAAACTCAGCCATTAACTGACGGATTAAAGCTAAAGAACAATAAGGTGAAAAGTGCCACGCTGGATCTGCTCGAAACTCTGATTCTGGCACTGGTCCTCTTTTTCGGCATTAATTATGTTACCCAGCGTGTGCGTGTTGAAAACATCAGTATGTTGCCCACCCTCAAAGCGAATTACCTGTTGGTGGTGAACAAATTGTCCTACCGAAATAATAATTACTCGCGTGGCGATATCATTGTTTTTCACT
>DATIUL010000021.1:0-4349 GCA_035466865.1 Anaerolineaceae bacterium
AACGGGCTCAAGCTTATCCATCGCGCCGAGCACATAAAACAAAGGCGCCAGGTGGTCGGGATAAGCCGCAGAGAGGGCAGCTCCTTTAAGTTTCTTCCAGTCAAGCAGTGTGGCGATATCGCCCGAAGTAACCGCTTCAACGAGGGCGTCATCAAAAGCCTGGCACTCCGGATAAATGGAATTCTCGTCAAAATCCGCGGCGCGCAGGTTATGCACCTCATTGCCACTACCAATGATTAAGTAACCCTCGTCGCGCAAGGGCCTGAGTGCCTGGCCGACGGCATACCAATGCTGAGTGCCTCTGCGGGCATCAATTGAAAGCTGTACCAACGGGATGTCGGCCTTGGGGTACATTCGCATGAGCGGTGCGTAGCAGCCGTGGTCGTACCCACGGGAGACAGTTTTCACTTCGGTGACGCCTTGCAGGAGCTCTCTGCTGCGGGCGATCAATTCCGGGGAGGTTTTGGCAGCATAGACCTTATCGTAGATTTCCTGTGGAAAGCCGTACATATCGTAAATCATTTCAGGGTTTGGGTCCCCCTGGATGTACGTAGCGTCAGTGTACCAATGCGCTGATACCATCAGGATGGCTTTTGGGGTTGGCAATGTCTTGCCAAGTTGCTGCCAGTTTGCAGTCCAGGCGCTATCTTCCAGGATGGTCATCGGGCTGCCATGCCCAATAAAAAGCATTTTCTGAGCTGTTGTCATGGCTCAATTATAACGATTTGGATTAAGTGTGGTTTTCTTGTACGAGCCTGAGCGGTTGCCCGGGCCACACCCATTTTTGCCTGGCAAAGCCATCCAAAAACCGCCTCAAAGCGAGCCTTTGCAGTATGATTAGCACCTTGTGAGTGAAAATATCTGATGGGACTGAGCGCATTATTTACCTTCCAGGCCATAACTTTTATATACATCGGCCTTGGGCTAATTTTTAGGAAACTAAACCTTCTGCGTCCACAATCCGCCGATGTGCTGGGCGACCTTATCTTAAATTTAGCCCTGCCATGCTCCATCGTGACCTCGTTTGTGGTCAAATTTGATCGAACTCTGGTTAACCAATTGCTGATTGCCATATTAATCGGTTTCCTCAGTCAAGTCTTGGCTGCCCTGATTAACAGCTTTGCCTATAAGAAAGCGGGGCAGGAAGAGCAAAAGATCCTGAAATATTCCACCTACGTCACCAACTCAGGCTTTCTGGGATTGGTCGTTGCTGGCGGGATGTACCCAGGCATTGGGGTCATGTACGGAGCCATCGCCACCATCCCGCTGCGGATTGTCATGTGGTCAGTTGCACTTTCGTTGTTTACCCGGGCAAAAAACCCCAGGGAAGCTTTTGTACGGGTGGCTTTCCACCCTTGTCTGATTGCAGTGTATATTGGGCTGGCCATTTTATTGACAGGGTTTCAACCTCCGGAAATTGCGATGGAAGTACTTAATTCAATTGGCAAGGCGGCAACACCGCTTTCGATGATCCTGGTTGGCTGCCTGATCGCTGAAATTGGCGACTTAAAAACATTCCTCGACAAACAAGTGCTCTGGTTCAGTTCTTTACGCCTCATCATCATGCCGGCAATCATCTTCGCGGGCTGCACGTTTTTGGGTATTGTTGGCATCCTACGGGGGATTTCTGTAATCTTTGTGGCCATGCCAGCTGCGGTGACAACAGCTGTTTTAGCCGCAAAATATAAGCGCGATACAGTTTTCGCCACCAAGGTTGTGGTCACCTCCACTTTGTTTTCTTTAGCCACGCTACCAATTTGGGAAATCATCCTCCTGAGGTAAATCAAATCGGGCCAAGTTTTTTTCCTTGAGGAGCGCGCGGCAAGCCTTTACAGGTACTGGCAATTATTGCCTTCTCAAGCCAAAATTGAAGAAAACTGAAAGGCAAACATGATTACCTTCAAATTTGTCAAATCCGAAGACCGTTCGATAGCCCTTGATGAAGCAGGAAAAGAGGTGGGGGAATGCTGTGTTACGGTCAACAAAAAGTATTGGAGCATTGACCACACCTATGTGAACCCGAACAATCGCGGGCAGGGTATTGCCCAGGGCTTATTGGAAGCCGTGGTTGAGGCTGCAAAAAAGGCAAATGTAAAGCTGCAGCCCGTTTGTTCTTATGCAGTTAAGGCGTTCCAGGAAAATCCGGAGTACCAGGCCATTCAGTATCAAAATGCCTGATTAACACCATAGTTCCAAACTAAATAACTGCGTTTTGCCCGGGCAGGCATGGATCGGGCAATCTGTTTATAATTGCCCCATGTTAGTACGCACTCCCACCGCTCACCTGCCAGTACGCAAATTTGCATCTGGCTTGCTGGCCGTGATATGCATCCTTGGCCTTTTGGCAAGCCCTGTGCAGGTTTTTGCCCAAACGCTGACACCTCCAGCTCCGACCCAAAGTACTGCCACGCCCAAGCCAACAGAAAACGCTGGGGGGCAAACTCCCACAACCGGCACCAGCCTGTCAGAAACGCCCAGCACCACCCTAACGAGTGAGCAGCCGCAGGTGCAACTAAAGGATGTGGATTTTAGGGATTTTCCAGTAGTTCGGGGGACCTTTCAAGTGCGCTGCCCCACCTGCCGGCCAGCTTCACCTTTGACCGTTGAGCAGGTAAAAATCGCCGAAGACAAGATGGCAATTCAAGCTTCGGACTTGCAGGCAGAGTACACCGGAATCCATCTTATCTTAGCCATCAACCCGACCGCGTACTGGCTGAGCCATAATAATAAGTGGGTAAGCGCCATGGACTACACCGGTCAGGCACTTAAACGTCTGATTAACCGGCCCGAAACCAATGGATCTGACCTGTTCGAGTTTTACAGCAACCCAGGTGTTAAAAAGACGGGCATGACAGATGGGGTCGGGTTCAGCGACCAGCTTAGCACATACATCAAGAGCGTCAGAGCGCTTGAATCCTCTCAGGCGAGTTTTGAGGCAGCACTGGCGGCCTTGGAAAAAGATGATTCGGGTAGGGAAAAGTTCTTAATCTATGCCTCGCCCATCCCAGCTTACTTATTTCTGGCGGATTTCCAAGCTTTGCTTAAACGCGCACAGGCAGATAACATCCGGGTTTATCTTTGGACAAACGACCCCTTTAATATGCTGCAAACGATTACCGGTAAGGCCACTCTCGAAGAAGTTCGCAAGACTGGCGGAGAGGTAACCCTGTTTAAGTACGAGATGGCGGTACTACCCAACCCACTGGAGATGCTGAAAGGGGCAGGTTACACCTACAAGTTTAAGTATCTATCGTTTCTGAGGCAGACCAGCCAGCCTAACATTGCCATCAGCATAAACAGGCCGGGAGAAAAAGATTTGGCTTCCAATGTTGTTCAAAGCAGTCTGCAATTGGTAGCTCCAAAAATCGCTTTCATCGCCCCGCCGGAAACGCTGCATTTTACAGTAAACCCGGACGGTAAAACTTATGAACCGGCCAGTCTGCCGCTCAATATTTCAATAGATTTCCCGGACGGCCACCCACGCAATTTGAAGATGGCTACGCTTTACCTGGATGGTTCCGTCGTGCAGAAAAACGAGGATCCGCCTTTCGGCGGTTTTGAAGTGGATCTGCAAAACTTGCTCAGTAAAAATGAGCTCACGTTCAAGGCAGAGCTTGAGGATGAGCTTGGCTTGAGTGCTGAGACCTCAAAATTGACCGTTATGCTGGACCTGCCTTCGGCAACCGACACAAAGGCAAATGCGCCGACAACGTTGCAAAGTCCGCTTGTTTTCGGGGCAGCGGGACTATTGGCACTAATCCTGGGGGGCGGATTCCTGGCAACGCGACGGAAGAAAGTCGTGCTTGCTGAGGAAGAGGCTGCACCAGAGCCCTCGCCAGCTAAAGAGGAAAGTTCTGGGGCTAAGAAGTTGAGCGCGCTTTTGCCAGAAAAAGAAAAACGGCTTGAAACCTATGAGATTCAAAACATATTGGCCAGTTTTAATCGCCTGGATAATGAAAATCAACCAGCAGCAGAAAGGCCTGCCCTGGTCTTCAACGCAAAAACACTAATCGGGCGCGATAAGGCCCGTTGTGAGATATGTTACGAAGACCCTTCGCTGGATGAGGTGCACGCGGAATTGTCGATAGAGCCGGATGGTACAGCAACTTTGCGGGATCTCGGCTCGACAGCTGGTACCTGGGTGGACTTTAAACCTGTGGACGATAAACCGGTTCGCCTGCGTCATCGCGCAATTGTGCAGTTTGGCAACATCCGGGTGCGCTTTAACAGCCGGGACCGAGTGGTGCAGGGGTCAGGGGCCAAACCGGTACAAGCTGGCAAAGAAGGTAAGAAGTAGCGGGCGGGAAGGGGAAAAATCATTAGTTCTTTTTCATTGTCATCCCGAGGAG
>DATIUL010000022.1:0-1506 GCA_035466865.1 Anaerolineaceae bacterium
ATATTAGGGCGATAGCCCAATTGGTTGGCGATAGTCAAAATCCGCTCCCGGGTGGCGTCATTGACCGGATGGTCACTGCTGTTAAGGGCCCTGGAAACAGTTGAAACGGAACAACCCGCAGCTTTGGCTAATTCATGCAGAGTAACTGGCATAAGTGTTTATCCGATATCTCAAAAAGTTAGATGGCATGGTTACAAAATATTCAGGTCGTGAACAACCATGTTTTTTATTACACGACCACAACGGTCTATTTCTGTTCTCGTTCACGATACCTTTATGGAAGGGTGGACAGGATTGGGGTAAACCCATCCACCCTTCCTACACTGCCCCCCTCTCAGTGTATAATGCTCACTTGAGCCGTCCCAAGAAGTGCTTTCAAATGGTGCCAACCAATGTTGAACCTTCTAGACGGCTCTTTTTATTGTACATCATGACGACTATTACTATGGAAGCAATGGTTTAATAAGTGTTGCAGCATCTTTCATCGCCTGTTCAGGGGTCTTCTGTCCGCTCAAGGCTTCCTGCATCGCTCCCTGTACAACTGCTGAAGCATCAGACCAGTTGGCGAGAGGACCGCGGGCAGCCGCCGATTCCATCTGCTTCAAGAAAACCTGCATAGTGGGATCATCCGCGCTCTTTGCGGCAACCTGGGCAACCACATCTTTGCGGCTCGGGATATAACCCATGCAGTCTGTCAGTTTGGTGCCGTAGGCAGGATCCACAACGAACTTCAGGAAATCCCAGGCGCCGTCTTGCTGTTTGCTGGCGGCAAACATGGCCCAGTTTTCACCACCCAACGAAGAAGCGGGTTGTTTCGTATATGGCAGGGTTGCCACCATCCATTTGAGGTCGGGGGCATCTTTCGGAATGGAGTTGACATTCCAGGTACCACTGATCATCATGCCCGCCTTGCCGGTGGTAAACTGTTGGTAAATTTCACCAAAGCCGTCGGTGATTGCCGATTTGGGAGCGAAGCCTTCATCAACCAATTTTGTCCAGAAGGCAAGCGCCTCAATGGACTCGGGGGAATCGAGAGCTTCAAGAGAGCCGCCATTTTGGAGTATCCAGGGCAGGAATAAGAAGGTGCCTGTTTCATCTTTTTTGGCGAGCAGGGCAGTTCCGTAAATACCCTTTTCTTTGTCGGTCATCGCTCCAGCCCAGGCTTCGAATTCTTCCCAGGTTTGGGGTGGTTTCGTAACATCCAGTCCAGCTGCCGTTGCCAAATCTGTATTGATCCACAGGACAACCGTGTTGCTCCCAAGCGGAATACCATAGTTCTTTCCATCATAGAGTGTGGAATTCCATGGGCCGGGCAGGAATTGGTCACCTTGCCCCCAAGCTTTCACTTTATCAGACAGATCGGCCAAGGCGCCTGCCGCAGCGTATCGGGCATTATCCGGGTTATCAACGATCATCAAATCCGGTGTGGCATCGGCCGCTATGGCTGTTGTCACCTGCTGGTTGAAATCAGTGAAGGCCAGGTTGCGGATCTTCAGGACATAATTT
>DATIUL010000023.1:0-1551 GCA_035466865.1 Anaerolineaceae bacterium
GGGAAGGTTTGCTGGGATTGTCCCCAGTCAACTCTTAACAAGCGTTCCTTATCTCTTACTCTCAGAATGTTTGGACAATCCGCGCGGTGTATGGTCACACCACGCCCTCTTGTAATATATCCGATAATGTTATCACCCGGGGCAGGGTGGCAGCAACGCGCGGAGTTGGTTGCCAGACCTTTCATGCCAGTGACAGTAAAACCACTATCAGCGGCCTGCTTATTGATTGCCGAAGGTTTCACCTGAAGCTCTTGCGCCAGGCTTTCCTTTTGCTCATCAGAGTAAAGTTTGATCAGCCTACCCAATCCAAAGTCGCCACTGCCGACCGCTATATAAAGATCATCCAGCATTTTGAAGCCAAAATTAGCCCCATATCGCAATAAATCAGGTTGATTTACCCCCAGCCGCTTGAATTCACGTTCGATCGTTTCTTTACCGTGCAGAAGGTTTTCTTCACGATCCTGTTGTTTGAACCATTGTCGAATTTTAGTCTTGGAGCGATTGGATTTGACCAAGCCCAGATTTGGGTTTAACCAATCCCGACTGGGGCCACCCTTCTTTACCGTCAGGATCTCAACTTGATCACCCGTTTTCAATTGATAATCCAGCGTTACCAGTTTTCCATTTACCTTTGCACCGCGACAGCGATGACCAATGTCAGTATGGACGGTGTATGCAAAGTCGATAGGTGTGGAACCAGCAGGCAAAGCAATGATGCTGCCTTTTGGAGTGACCACGTAGACTTCGTCCTTAAAGACATCCGAGCTAATTGAATCCAGCACATCCTGGCTGTCTTCAGAGTCCTTACCGAGTGCTAAAAGGCTTCGAAGTGAGGTTACTTTTTGCTGGTATTGGTTTGAGATCAGACCGCTATTTTCTTTATACCGCCAATGGGCGGCGATGCCATACTCAGCATTTTGGTGCATCTCAGCAGTACGAATCTGAATTTCAAGGGGTTTGCCGTCTGTGTAGATAACAGCCGTATGTAAACTTTGATAGTTATTCGGCTTCCTGGCAGCGATGTAGTCGTCAAATTCACCAGGAATTGGCTGATAATGCATATGGACCAACCCCAGGACTTTATAGCAAGTCTCCACGGTGTCGACGATTACTCTGACTGCGCGCAGGTCTCTAATTGCCTCGAAATTTTGTCCCTTGCGGACCATTTTCCTAAAAATGGAATAGATGTGTTTTGGTCTGCCTGTGATCTTGGCACCGACACCTGCCTCATCGAGTTGGGTATTCAGAGAGGCGATAATTTCATTAATCTCTTCTGTACGTTTCTCTCGTTTGAGAGCAATTTGATCAGAAATTTCCTGGTATTTTTGGGGATTTGTATAAAAGAAGCTCAAATCCTCCAATTCCCATTTAATTTGCCAGATTCCCAGGCGATTTGCGAGTGGTGAAAAAACATCTAGAGAATCCTGGGCAATTTGCACTTGTCGATCATGCGGCATGGCAGAGAGGGTGCGCAAATTATGCAAACGATCTGCCAATTTAATAACGATTACCCGGATGTCGTCACCAATGGCGAGCAGCATCTTACGCATG
>DATIUL010000024.1:0-6608 GCA_035466865.1 Anaerolineaceae bacterium
CGGGAATCACTGGCGCTCTTGCTGAAAGGTATATCGGTCAGTGACGAAGAAGCCCAGCAATACATGGACCGCAAGAATGGCTATTACCTTGAACTTGTCAGAGCAATGACCCCGGCCAATCTATTACCAGGGGCAAAGGAAATCCTGGAAGAATTGGGCACTATGGGTTTTAAGCGCGGTATTGTCTCATCCAGCAAGAATACGCCACTGGTGCTTGAACGTCTTCAGATTAATGAGTTGGTGGATGGCGTAGTGGACGGTAATGCCCCTGCCCGCTCAAAGCCTTTCCCAGACTTATTTTTGTTGGGAGCGAAACTTTTTGACTTGTCTTCGTCCAAATGCCTGGTTGTTGAAGATGCCACCGCTGGTGTGGAAGCAGCCCATGCGGCTGGCATGAAAGCCGTTGGACTGGGCCCCATCGAACGGGTGGGCCAGGCTGAGTTGGTTTTACCTTCATTGGAAGGCTACAGTGCGAAAGAGATTTTGGAGCTCCTGGGAGAAGGGCGATTCTTAATTGACCACATGACATATTTGAATTCCTAGGATTTGGAAACTGAATATGGAATTTTTGGGGGGTAAACCAAGTGCTTTGGTGAAGCTCATCCACGCATTTGACAACAAACAATTCAATGGTCGTTGAGCCAAACACGAATTCACTGCACTGGAGATTCTTGCATGCTCTCGGATAAAAAATGGGTTGGACTGTAAAGTCCAACCCATTTTAAACAAGTACATTTTCTCTTAAAAACTTAGTCCTCGTTCGCGTCCAACCAAAGAATGGCTTTTATTAGAATCTTCAAGCCCTGGAAGTACTCTTCCAACTTGATGGCCTCATTGGGCTGGTGCACATTGCCATGCCCGGGGGGGAAGAAATCCGGTCGCGGCGTGTCGCTATCCAGGCCAAAGCCATAAGCGTTGGGCAGTTTGCGGGCATAAGTGCCACCGCCCATGGTATAAGGCACTAAATTAGTACCCATGACCTCATTGACAATCTCAGTCAGTTTGCCAATCAGGGGTGCATGCGGGTCCTTGGGCAGGGCATCATCAAACCTCAACACTTCGATACCCAGGCCAAGTTCCTGGTAGAAAGCCTTCAACTGGTCCGAAATTTCCTGGGCTTTGGTGGTGGCAGGGAAGCGGATATCAAAGGTGAGCAGGAGGTCGCGCCCTTCGACGCGGGCAATACTGCAAGCGTGGCTGGTATCCCCCAGGTCTGGGTCCACCCGGTTGACCCCCGCAACTTCGCCGTGGTTATCGCTGGCGACCGTACGCACCAGTTCCATGACCCGGCGGCCTTCTGCGTTTAATAGCTCGGAAGCTAACAGTTCCTCGGCTAATTTGGCGATGGCATTCACCCCATGATCAGGCATGGAAGCATGCGCGCTCAACCCCTTGGCGGCTACCCTGACGGCAGGCAGGCTGCCAAAATTGGCTGGATCTTTTTCGAATTCTGCTTTGTCAATGATGAAAGCTTCAGCGTCGCCAGGGATGATATTGGGGACTATGCCGGCCTTCAACGAGAGAATATTGGTTTTGGTGAGGTCAAGCCGCACACGGATGTTGATGTGGCTTTTTTCGGCGTAGCACACTGGGAAGCCGGCATCCGGTACCAGCGAAAGGGCTGGGGCAGGATGATGCTCCAGGAAGTAGGCCAGATCGCGCATGCCGCTTTCTTCGTTCAGACCAAAGTATAAAAGCCAGTTGTGGCGTGGCTGGGTGTGTTCGCGCAGGTATTGCAGGGCGAACATGGAGGCTACGGCAGCGCCTTTGTTGTCGCTGATGCCGCGCCCGATCGCCCAACCATCCCTGATTTCCACTTTATAGGGTTCACCAAACCAACCTTCCAGCTCGGGCACCACATCCAGATGGGCAAACAGGCCAAACTCTTTGGAATCGGCATTAACTTCCAAACGGGCATACCCGCAGTGGTTTTCCAGGTTCTTTCCATTAAGGCCGTGCTTCTTCGCCAGCTGCAATGCTTTTTCAAGCACCGCGGTGCATTCGCTGCCAAATGGATCTATATTTTCCGGCTGATACACAGAAATGCTTCTGTAGCTTACCAGCTCAGCCAACTCGGCCATAATGACATCTTTGTGCTCATCTATCCAACGATCAATTAGTTTGTCCATATGCTCCTTTGTTTGCGTACCCATTCTCAAAATTGTACCCGTGAAAGGGAGTAAAACTGAGTTTTCTGCCCATAATTAAATGAAAACAAACGCGACTGCGTTTGTTTGTGGTGATGCATTTAGGTCCTGGTTGGGCTTAGTCTTCTGTCATGATGTGCAAGATTTCGATATCAGTCTCGCGCATACCATCTTTAGCCATACGCCCAACGTTCCTGATGGTGCTGTCCACGTCTTCACCTATGATGCCTTCACCAAAATTGAAACTTTGACCCTGCTCTGCCATACGGATGCCCATCAAGGCTGTTTCTACAGCCATGGCCACCTTGGCCGCGCAAGAGCGTTTGGCACCATCGCATACCATGCCGCCAATCGTGCCAATGGTATTGGTCACAATCATGCCAATCGTTACGTCATCCATGCCTTTTAGGAAAGCGATTCCAGCCCCTGCGCCTGCTGCGGCACTGACGGCACCGCAAAAAGCGGAAAGTTTGCCGATGTAGTTCTTTTGGTAGATGGCTATCAGGTTGGAAACGATCAAGGCACGGTAAAGTGTTTCCCGGTTGGCCCCGAGGTCCCTGGCATACTCGATGACCGGCAAGGAGACGGTCATGCCCTGGTTACCCGAACCAGAATTGATGATCACGGGCAGACAGCAGCCGTTCATACGGGCATCCGAGCCGGCTGCGGCACGGGCTTTGGCCCGGGCAGCCGTATCTTCAATGTGGCTGGACAGCAGGATGGTTTTACCCACCTGGGCACCCCAATTGCCCTTCAGCCCCTCATCCGAGATGGCCGTGTTCCACTTGATTTGTTGCTCGAGCACTTTGACAAGTTCCGGGTACTCAGTAAAGTCCACCGTTCGGGCAAAATTGAGAATGGTGGGCATCGATAGAACCGATTTGTCCAAGTCACTGGTGGAAGTAAAAATGGGAGGGTCTTCGTAGAGTACAATGCCGTTTTTCTTGATGGAGGCAATGTGGTTGTGGGAATTCTTCAGAATGACTTCGACCTCGTCACCTTCCGCTTTAGCTCTAACACGCACATACAGGGTATCCACCCCGACTGCCACTTTTACCCTGATGATGTCGTGCTCAACCAGCCCTTCAGCGCTTTGCAGTTGCTCTGAGGTGAGCCCTTCCAAGACTTCCAGGCCTTTATCGGAACAGCCGCTGGCAAACCCCATCGCTGCCGCGATTTCCAGGCCGGTCCTGCCGTTGGAATTGGGGACGATGACCCCTTTGACGTTCTTGATGATATTACCGCTGCACTGCAATTCCACCTTTTCAGGCAGTTTACCCAGCACCTCACCGGCTTTTGAAGCAGCCAGAGCTACGGCTATGGGTTCCGTGCAGCCCAGGGCTGGAATCAGTTCCGTGATCAGGATCTGTGTAAAGTAATTTCCCTTTTTCTTACGACCGCCGTTTGGCATTTATTTTTTATTCCTTAACGATATGAGGCGTTTATTCCAAGCGTCTGAGTATATCGCAACTCGGAAAACGAATCTAAAGCAGCCGCAAAAATTGATGGATTTAGCCCTATTGAATTCCGCGTACATAAAGCAAATAGGTCCCGCCCAGGTAAAGCAAGATCAAGAGCAGGGCATCCACTTCGATGAACCAAATTTTGCGTTCCAGGCGGCCGAGTGTGCCTATTAAGCCCATGATTGTCATCAGTAGTCCGACCATGCCCGTCAGGATAAAGGAGGGGTCCACCGCGCGGAAGAAGAGGCTGCCAGCCAGGAAGAAATCCGCGATGCCAATAGTCATCATATTAAACATATTGGAGCCAAACAGGTTACCAATGGCCAAATCGTCCGCGCCGATCTTCCCGGCGGAAATGGTTGAGACCATTTCTGGTAGGGAGGTCACAAAGGCCACCAGTGTAGCGCCAATAAAGGTAGTGCCCAGGCCAGAGATTTCAGCAATCCGGGTACTGGAAGAGACCATCCAGGGAGTGACAAGGAAGAGAATTACAACAGCCCCGCCAAACCAGAGAATGGCAGGTTTGAGCTCAGGGGTGCCTTCGGGCAGGTCGGCTTCAGAGTAGCTAAGTGAGACTTTTTTACTTTGTTTTCTAATCAGGCTTATGGCGAAAAGATAAGCTGCCACCATCATGATGGAGTCCGCTCCTACCTTAAACCTGCCAAAGTTCAGGGCAAAGGGCAGGCGCGCGACCAGGAAAAAGACCGCCAGGGCAATCATCAGGCTCGCCAGGCTGCCTGTGAGCGCGTGCCTTTCGGCATTTCTGCGGGTCAAACGCCTTCGGCTGTGCATCACATCAAGAATTGCCAGGATGACGATGTTGATGGCATTGCTGCCAAAGAGGTTGCCAGCCGCCAGGTTGGGTTCACCCTGCAGGCAGGCAGTGATAGTCGTGAGTACTTCTGGTAGCGATGTGGCGGCGGCCAGCAAAAGCGTGCCCACCATCATGCCTCCCAGTTTCGTGCGCAAGGCGATGACATCGCCATATTTTGCCAATTGCATGGAGGCAAAAACAATAATTCCCGCGCTGGCTAAGAACTCAATCCAGACCATGCTTATTCCGTTTTCTGCTTATCAAGACCCTTGGTGAAGCTTAACGGCCAGGCAGCAAAAACACCGGTCCGGCCATTAGTGAGGTCTCCGACGACGCTTTCAGAGGCTTCCAGGGCAGCCTGGATGAGTGTTTCATCCTCAACCATCGCCATTAAGGTCTGATGAGAGACTTCGTCCGTGTAAAAAGGAACTGAAAAACGCATGGGCACAAATTTGTGTTTGACACGCTGCATGCCGGTGCTTTCGAGGATTGTAACCCCGCGTATACCAGCCTTTTCCCAAGCATCCAATACCGGCATAAGCAGGTCGGGGTCATCCAATACAAAGAATAGCATAAACATAACAGCCTCTTTCTCTGTGGCAGGAATTAGTTTCCATATAATTGTACCAAGCGGGGAACAATCAAGAAGCGAATATTGGAGCAGGGAACCGATACCTTAGCTGGCATTTATGTTGCAACAGAAGAGATATCCCCCCTTTGGGATAGGAGGCTTGTTATGCGTCAATCACTTACTCGTTGGTTCAGGAACACTTTATTCCTTTCAATTATTCTCACTCTGCTTAACGCCTGCAGTTTGAAGAGCCCCCGCTACCCTGCGGCGCTTTCGCAAACTGCCAAGAGCGCTTCAGAAGCTGGCGCGGTCCAATTTTTACCCTTGATCGCGGCGATAGTGCTTCTATTGACGGCTCTGGGCATCGCCTATTACTTCCTTTCCAGGGGTGATCTAAAGAAGTGGGTTGATGAGGGTCTCGTTTTAGGCAGGTCCAAGGTGGACCAAACCCGCTTCAAGACACAAAAAAGACGCACTGAATCAGAACAAATTGAACTCTTGCGCACCCTTGGGCATCAGGCTTGGGATGCACGCGTGAGCGACCCGAGCTATGGGGATGAGTATGGTCAATTGGAAACCTTACAGGCACAGGCTGGACCCATGGAAGAAGTCGTCAAAGCCGTTCAATTGGAGCTGGCAAGGGCACGCGACTCTCGCAACAAACTGAATTCAGCCTTTGAACTAAGGATGAAAGAATTGCAAGTGCAGCTGAACCAAATGAACGACAGCGTAAGCCTGTTGAAATCGGAACAGGGCAAAGCCATGTCCACGTTACGTAAGGCTGATGAACAAAAACAATCGCTGGAAGCCGAAGCCCACGGTTACGAATCTCGGATTGCGAACCTGCAGAGTTCTGATTTGCCGGATAAAGATGCCCAGATTGCCGGCCTCAATAACAGCATCGCCACCCTGGGCAAGACAATCTTTGCCCTTGGTGACCAGATAAGTGGGCTCACCTCCCAGACCCAAAAGCTTGCCTCCGACCAGGGTCCTTACCTGGTGCAGATTGACAACCTCAAGTCACAGATGGATCAGGCCACCAATGAGCACAAAGATGCCCTCTTACCGCTCGACCAGCAAGTGATCAATTTGGATAACAACCTCAAAACCCGCCAGGCCGAATTGGCTGCGGTCAAAGAAAAGATGACCCCCATCATTGAGAGTTTGGGGCCAAAAGTGTACGCTTCCCGGCCGGAGGTTATAGCATTGCAGGATAGTTATCAGAAGCTGGATATTAAAAAAGAACAGCTGAGTACTGCCACCCAAGGGTATGACTTGGCTAACTCGCGGTTGGTCTCCAGGGATAAAGAAATGCTGCGTAACTTCTGGATTACGGTGGGGATGGGATTATTGGTGCTTGTGTTACTTATCGTTTTGCTTGTGATGGCGTTCTAACCCGGCTATCTTTGAGACATAATTAAAAACAAAAGGTGCGGCCAATTGGCTGCACCTTTTTGTTCCAAACGAAGTGTAACTTTAAAGTTCTTCGTCGACGACGACTTCAATCAACTTGAGGAATTCTTTCCATTCTTCTTTGAAGAAATGCAGAGTCACATTATTCAGTTCAAGATGATAAGTGGTTTCGCCATCCGGCTCTTCCGCTTTCCAAGCCA
>DATIUL010000025.1:0-6677 GCA_035466865.1 Anaerolineaceae bacterium
CTACCAACGCATTCTTACGCTCTCAGCCATTTACGCGATCTTTGCGGTCACCTTTAACTTGATTTTTGGATATACATGCCAATTCTCTTTAGGCCATGCTGGCTTTGCCGCCATCGGCGCTTATGTGACAGCATTACTAACCATGTCTCCCGCGCAAAAGGCTTCTAACTTCTTCTTGACCCCTATCGTTCCGTTTCTAAGGGATGTCGAATTGCCGTTTCTACCCGCGTTATTGATAGGTGGGCTTGTTACAGTAGTGGTCAGTTTGTTTGTTGGCGTACCAGCATTACGGTTGAGAGGCGATTACCTGGCGATTGCCACACTTGGATTCAGCGAGATCATTCGCGTCATGCTTGTCAATTTGCAATCCTTAACCAATGGTGCATTGGGGCTCAAAGGTATTCCCAGCAATACGAATCTGCTCTATGCCTGGGGGATGCTCGCTTTCTGCGTCGTTGTCTGCAAACGCCTTGTAGATTCCTCTTATGGTCGGGCTATGAAATCAGTACGTGATGATGAAGTAGCCGCCGAAGCCCTGGGTGTAAACCTCTTCAAGCATAAGATTCTGGCCTATGTTGTTTCCAGTTTCTTCGCAGGGATTGCGGGAGGACTTCTGGCTAATCTCATCAGCACCATCGACCCAAAGGTTTTCTACTATACCCTTGCCTACCAAATTGTGGGTATAACGGTGATAGGTGGGATGGGCAGCCTAACTGGCAGTATTATTGCCGCGTCCCTCTACACAATCTTTCTCGAATTGCTTCGCCCGATTGAATCCCCCTTCACTATTGGTTCAATGCAGGTACCCGGTATTCCAGGTATGCGCATGGTCATCTTCTCTGTCCTGCTCCTCGTTGTCATCCTCTTTTATCGTAGAGGTTTGATGGGTGACTCAGAGTTCACCTGGGAGGCACTATTTGGCTTCCTCAAAAAACCAAAGGGCAGTAAAGGCCAGGAAGGCAAGGTAGGGTAATGGCTGCGCTTCTGCAACTTGATCATCTCGTAAAAAAATTTGGGGGAATCGTCGCCATCAATGACTTTTCTACGACTCTCAATAAAGGTGAGCTTTGTGCTCTAATTGGCCCCAATGGTTCGGGTAAGACGACTATTTTCAATGTCATCACAGGGATTTACACACCCACTTCTGGGCAGGTGCATTTTAATAACGAGGATATTTCGGGATTAAAACCGGACCTGATCACCGGCCGCGGTATTGCCCGGACCTTCCAAAATATCCGCCTGTTTAAAGGCCTGGACGTGCTCGGAAATGTGATGTTAGGTATGCACATCCATATTGCTTCTAACATCGCTGAGGCTATCATCCGCACACCGCGTTATAACCTGGAAGAGAAAGCCATGCACACCAGCGGTATGGAACTACTGGACGCGCTTGGCCTTGCGGATTTTGCGCATACCGAACCAACTTCCCTGCCTTATGGCAAACAACGCAAACTCGAGATTGCACGGGCTCTGGCCACCAAACCACAGCTTTTACTCCTCGATGAACCTGCCGCGGGCATGAGCCCAAGTGATGCTGAAGAACTAATGATTTTTATAACTTCGGTGATGCAGAAATTTGATCTCACCATCTTTTTGATTGAGCATCAAATGCGGGTGGTTATGGGAATCTGCCCGCGCATCATCGTCATTGATCATGGTGAAATCATTGCTGAGGGCACTCCAGAAGAGATTCAGAACAATAATCGAGTCATCGAAGCCTACTTGGGAGTTGAAACTCATGCTTAAAGTCGAGAATTTGAACGTAAGTTATGGCGGCATTCAGGCCTTACAAGGAATTTCTCTTGAGGTCCCTGATGGCAAGATTATTTCACTTTTGGGTGCCAACGGCGCTGGAAAGAGCACAACCTTGCGCACAATTATGGGTATAGTTAAGGCAAACAAAGGCTCCGTGCTCTTTAATGGTGAAGAAATTCTTGGCCTGCAACCAGATGTAATTGTTAAGAAGGGTATTGCCCTTGTTCCTGAGGGCCGCCGGGTCTTCACCAACCTTACGGTTACGGAAAATCTGGCGCTTGGTGCTTACACACGCCGAGACAAAGCCGGCATTGCCAGAGATATTGAAGATGTGTATCACCTTTTCCCACGCCTTAAAGAACGTGAAACGCAACCTGCTGGCACACTCTCTGGTGGGGAGCAGCAGATGTTAGCTCTCGGGCGGGCAATGATGCTCCAGCCCAAACTACTCATGATCGATGAGCCATCCCTGGGTCTTTCTCCTGTACTTTCACAAGGGGTGCTCAGCAAACTCAAAGAGCTCAACCAGACTCGGAATCAGACTATCCTGCTAATTGAGCAAAATGCCCGTGCCGCACTCTCCATTGCGGATTATGCTTACATCCTGAGTACTGGCCAAATTACCATTCAGGGTCCGGCTGCACAATTAGCCGCGGATGATAGTGTTCGGCGAACCTACCTGGGGGTCAGTTAATCGCGATACAGACAAAAAAAAGGATGTTTCTCGCATCCTTTTTTTGTTTAACAAGTACTGATTGTGTCTTCAGGCTTTTTTCCTATTCCTTTCAAGAGTGGTGCCAGGAATGTAGGTATAATAAGCGGGATGAAAAACAAGTTAGCTCTCGTCTTGATTGCCTCAACCCTATTGCTGGGCATTTTACTCTCGGGCTGCACCAGCACTCCCACACAAACCCCAACCGCTGAGCCCATTCCTACTGAAATTAGCCTGGCCGCGACAAACACGCCAGAACCGACCCCTACTGAAACACCCATCCCTGCCGCGCTGACTGTCAATGGCATTGGCATCCCAATGGCATATTTTCAGGATGAATTATCACGTTTTAAGATTTCCTTTGCCGAAGGCGAAACGGTTCCAGCCGACCCTGAAGCCATTCAAACCGTGCTCGATACTCTTACTGAGCAATTGCTGCTGGCTTCAGCCGCCCGTGCAGATGGATACCAGGTCAGCTCTGAAGAAATTGATCAGCGCGTTCAAACCTTGGCCAGTAAGTTAGGCTCTCCTGAAAACCTGACTAATTGGACTGGTGCCAACTATTACGACCTGGAGGAATTCCGCTTCTTCATTGGATTGGGTGCCGAAGCCGCCTGGCAGCGCGACAAAATCATTGCGACCATTCCTGATACCACCGAGCAGGTGCGTGCCCGCCAAATATTCTCTATTAATGAGATTGACATAAATCAGGCTTACAACAACCTAAATGCCGGCGCCGATTTTGGCGAATTGGCTAAACAATATAACCCGGATACGGGCGGTGAATTGGGTTGGTTCCCGCGCGGATACCTCTTGGTGCCTCAGATTGAAGAATTTGCCTTTTCAGCTGGAATCAACGTACACTCTCCCATCATCCAATCAGAGATCGGTTATCACATCGTTGAGGTAACGGATAATGACCCGCAGCACCCGCTTACCACCGATGCCAAATTGAGCTTGCAAGCCAAGGCCTTGTCTGCCTGGTTGCAGGATGCTAAAGCCAAAGCTTCCATAATAAGCAGCGTTCAACCCTAATTTCCGGCACAATTTCAGCCCATTCGGTAAATCTTCCCGGAATGGGGGCGTTTCCTTGATAAAATAGAGGCATGCGCGCGCATATCTTTAGCTTATTTCCCGAAATCTTTCAACCATACCTAAATATTTCAATTCTCAAGCGCGCTATCCAGAATGGCTTGCTGGAAGTACAAACCCATGATATCCGCCAATGGGCGACCGACCGCCATCACACCACCGATGACACTCCTTACGGCGGTGGCGGAGGCATGGTGATGAAACCAGAGCCTATCTTCGACGCCGTTGAAAGTGTTTTGGGTGCCCCTCCCCGTTGCCCAGTCATTTTGCTCTGCCCGCAAGGCCGCCTATTTAATCAGGTGATTGCCCGGGAACTTGCTGTTTATCCTGAAATTGCCCTTATTTCTGGCCGCTACGAAGCCTTTGACGAGCGCATACGTGAACATCTTGTCACGGACGTGATCTCGATTGGAGATTACGTATTGACTGGTGGGGAGTTGCCTGCCCTGATTGTGCTGGATGCATTGGCGCGCTTGCAGCCCGGCGTGCTTGGTGATGAAGAGGCTACCAGCGACGATTCTTTCTCTGCTGATGGGCTGCTGGAATACCCGCAATACACCAAACCGCCCGTTTATCGCGGTTGGGAAGTGCCCCAAGTGATGCAGAATGGCAACGTTGCTCTACAGCTTGCCTGGAAGCGTGAGCAAATGCTCATCCGCACACTTACCCAACGGCCGGATTTGTTGCGACAGGCAAATTTATCCAAAAAAGATTTGAAATTCCTAAGGAAATACCTTGCCGATCATCCCGAACTGGGATCGGTAGACCTCGATTCATTCTTAACGACACCATCATCTTAATCAGTACAAGGAGACCTTATGGAAACTGTCATTAAAAAACCAAAATTCAATTTTTCTAAGCTTTTCGTTATTGGCCTGGGTTTTTTTGGGGTCAGCGTGCTCTGGTCCATCTACAACACCTACGTCCCTTTGCTGCTTGCAAATAGATTCTCCCTGGATGCCGGATTGATCGGTTTTTTCATGACCTTGGATAATATTGCAGCCCTCTTTATCCAACCGCTGGTAGGATCCTGGTCTGACCGTATGCGCAGCCCACTTGGCCGGCGCTTACCGTTCATTCTGATTGGAGCCCCTGTAGCTGCGGTTGCTTTTGGACTTGTGCCTTTGGCCACAGCCTTGCCTCTATTTGTCGCCTGTACCGTCACCACCATCCTGGCTATGGCTTTCTGGCGAACACCGGTGGTAGCTCTGATGCCGGATGTCACACCATCCATGTACCGCTCCCAAGCCAATGGCATTATCAATTTCATGGGCGGCTTGGGCGTAGTCATCGGCACTTCCGTTGCGGCATCCCTCGTCAAAGTCAACGCGGCTGCCCCATTCTGGTTTGGTTCAGGCCTGATGCTCTTCGCGGCAGTACTCGTACTAATCTTTGTTCGTGAACCAAAATCTCACCAACCTGAAATCAATGACATTAAACCCACTCTCTTGGAAAGCGTTAAAGAACTTTTTAGCCCAAAAAACCGCTCTGGGTTAGGCATCTTCTTTGCCATTTTATTCTGGTTCATCGCCTACAACGCCATTGAAGCCTTCCTCTCGCTCTACGGGGTCAATTTTCTCGGTCTTTCAGAATCGGATGCTGGCCGCCTGATCACTTCTGTTTCCTTCGCCTTTCTCATTTTTGCCATTCCTTCCGGTTTTATCGGAGCTAAATTTGGCCGCAAAAAGACCATCCTGACCGGTCTGGTTATCATGGCTGCGGTTCTGGTTGCTGTGTTCGTTGGGCAAAGCCAAAACATCACCCAGGTTCTCACCAAACTGCCCTTATTGGGTAACTTCATGCCCCTCAGTATCCTGCTGATGCTGGCAGGTATCGGGTGGTCGTTCATCAATATCAACTCTCTGCCCATGGTCGTTGACCAGACTGACTCATCCAGGGTGGGCACATTCACCGGGCTCTACTATCTCTTCTCCACGTTGGCGGCCATTCTCGGACCCATCATCAATGGCCAGATTATCAGATTAACTGGCAATAATTACGGCACTATTATGATACTTGGCCCGATTTTCTTTGGTCTGGCCTTTGTTGCCATGCTCACGGTCCGAAAGGGTGAGGCGAAGGCTTAACTTATCGGGCTGAATATTCTTGACTCAATCTAACTTATTAACACTCGGATTGTAGAAATAGCTTGCCGAGTTGATTGACTCAATTTATACTAAGGGTACAGACCTTCTTAACGAAGGTAAATCAACTATCTATATCAAGAGGAGAAATATGGGAAAGAAAATCTTTACAATCGTCAGCCTGATTTTGGTTGCCTCAATGGTTCTTGTAGCTTGCACTGCGCCAGCTGCCGCACCTACCCAGGCACCAGCCGCCGAACCTAAATTGAAAGTTTGTCAGGTAACTGATACCGGCGGTATCGATGACAAATCATTCAATGCCACTGCATGGAAGGGCGTCACGGATGCCCAGACAGAACTCGGCGTTGAAGGCAAGTTCCTTGAGTCCAAAGAAGTTGCCGACTTCGAGAAGAACTTGAACGCCTTCATTGAAGAAAAATGCGACTTGATTGTCACCGTTGGCTTCCTGCTCGGCGATGCAACCAAGGCTTCTGCTGAAGCCAATCCGGATGCCAAGTTCACCATCGTGGACTATGCTTATGATCCCGCCATCAACAACGTCGTTGGCCAGATCTTCCAGACTGACCAGGCCGCCTTCCTCGCTGGTTATGCTGCCGCTGCCCTCACCAAAACTGGTAAGGTCGGCACCTTTGGTGGTATCCCGATCCCCACTGTTACCATCTTCATGAAAGGTTTCGCCGAAGGCGTAGCCAAGTACAATGAAGTTAAGGGCACGGCTGTGGAAGTTTTAGGTTGGGACCTCGCCGATGAAACCAAGGGCCTCTTCTCCAATAGCTTTGACGATCAGCAGAAGGGCAAAGAACTTGCCACATCTCTGATGGACGAAGGCGCTGACATCATCATGCCCGTGGCTGGCCCTGTTGGCCTCGGCGCTGCTGCTGCCATCAAAGAACGCGGTAATGCATACCTCATCGGTGTTGACTCCGACTGGTATCTCACCGCTCCTGATTACAAAGATATCACCTTAACCTCCGTCATGAAATTGATGGATGCCACCACCTTAGCAGTTGTCA
>DATIUL010000026.1:0-7363 GCA_035466865.1 Anaerolineaceae bacterium
CAAGGCTTTTGCCGATTCAACGGTAGCCTTGGTTGAAGCTTTCAGGCGATCTTCGAATGAGACAAAGCCTGCGAACTTAGTTCCGGTGCCATCATCGTAGCTGGTACCCAGCACACGGTGGCCAAGGCTTTCTTCAGAATCCATCCAGGCTTTCACCTGTTCCAGATCGACAACACCCAATTTAATGAAGTATTCCGGGCTGCCGCGGCGGATGTGCAGCACTTTCCCTTCCGGTCCTTTAACAATGGCGCCATTGCTGCGCAGAGTGGGGTCAAAGGCTTCTTCCTGCGTAAGCTGGTATTGGTCCACAAGCTTGCGCTGGTCCTGGTTGATTGCCGCGTCTACAGCACGGTCAAAGGGTTCAGGGACGGCCTTATTGAGGTTGATGGCAGCCAAACGCGCCAGCACCATGGGGTCAAAAGCGGAGCTTGGGTCTCGATAAGAGGCCTGGTAATAAAGCTTGTTCTCGGTGATCGTTCCGGTCTTATCTGTACAAAGCAGGTTTACGCTGCCGAGGTCTTGCACCGAAGTAAGGCGCTTGACAATAACCTTCTTTTTGGACATGTCCAATGCTCCGCGCGATAGGGCGAAGGTGAGTACCAGTGGTAAAGCCTCGGGGATCACCGAGACCGCCAATGCGATGGCGAAGATCAGCAATTCTGGAATGTCAACGCCTTTGCCATCAATGATGATATTGGCAATTATTAGGAAAGCCATCACGAGCAGGGTGACCCTGAGGATGAATTTCGAGATGCGGTCGACACCCCTGGTGAGGTCGCTTTCAGCCTGAACTTCTGATGCCGTTTTGGCAATATTGGCCAGGCGGGTGTGTGTGCCAGTGGCAGTCACTTCGGCAAGGGCATTACCACTGATGATGTTGACGCCTTGCAGCAGGTTGTGCTGGGGATCTTTCAGGTCGTCTGAGCCTTCAGCGGCGGTTTTAATGACCGGCAGGCTTTCGCCTGTGAAGGTGGTTTCATCCACCATCAGGTTGAGGGCTTCGCGTAAGACAGCATCTGCGGGGACGATATCGCCGGATTCCAACTTGAGGATATCCCCTGGCACTAATTGGTCGGTAGCCAGATTGAGGGTCTGGCCTTCCCGCACAACCGTAATGGTCTTTACCAGGAAGGATTTAAGCTTGTCGGCGGCATCGTTGGCCTTGTATTCCTGATAAATATTGAGACCGGTACCCAGGAGCACAAAGAAGAAGATGAAGGCCGCATCGATTGGTTCGCCAAGGAGAAGCGTGACAATGGCCGCGGCAATCAGCAAGAGGTTGAAAATGCCCGCAAATTGGCGCAGGATCAATTTGAGCAGGCGGTGCTTGGGTTCAGGAATGGCATTGAGGCCAAATTCTTGTTGCCTGGCAGCAACTTCTGTAGCGGTAAGTCCGTTCAATGATGTCATATTTACCTCGGGGAGTAGTATGTGCTTGATTTTAACACTATCTGGGTGGTATTTTCCAATCGTTGATTCTCATGGCCGCGTGTATTGCATGGCTTATAATTTTAGCTATGGAAGGTCAGGCCATGCACCCCGAACGCTACTTCTCAAGCGACCCAATTGTGCGGGGACTGGCGGTTGAGCTCTACGAGAGCATCCGGTATTTGCCCATTTTGTGCCCCCATGGGCATGTGGATGCGCAACTTTTTGTTGATCCAAACCAGCGCTTTGGCAACCCTACTGAGCTTTTCATTACCCCGGACCATTATCTTATCCGCGCCTTGTATGCTCATGGGATCGCACTCGAAGCCCTGGGCATCCAAGCCTGCAACGGCGATAAAACAGACCTTGAAACAGATCCAAAAAGAGTTTGGAAACTTTTCTGTTCCAATTTCCACATTTTCGCCGGCACTCCGACCGGGCTCTGGGTACGCGAAGAATTAGCAGGCGTTTTTGGTTTCAATGAAATCCCATCTGCCAAAAATGCTGACCACCTCTACCTGCAGCTATCTGAAATGCTTCAATCGGAGCATTATTCGCCCCGCCGGCTTTATGAACGCTTCAACATTGAAGCGTTATGCACTACCGACGCTGCAACGGATAACCTTTCTGCCCACCAAGCGCTACAAAAACAAACCTGGTCAGGAAGAATCCTGCCCACTTTCCGGCCTGATAAATTGATAGATCTTGAAAACCCGACATGGATAACTGAACTTGCCAAGCTGGAAGCGCTTTCCGGCAAGGAGATTACTACATTTTCAAATTTTATTAGGTCCCTTGAGGATCGTCGGGCATTTTTTATACAAATCGGTGCAAAAGCCAGTGACCACGGTGTGCGCTCGCCTTATACGGCCGAATTTAGCCCTGCAGAAATTGAGAGCATCTTTCAGCGTGCGCTTCGGGGTAGCCTTGACGCGGACGATGCCCGAAAATTCTCTGCCCAGATGCTGATGGAAATGGCGCGCATGAGTTGTGAGGATGGGTTGGTTATGCAAGTACATGCGGGTTCTTATCGCAACCACAATCAACCCCTTTTTGAAAAGTTTGGCCCGGATATGGGTGCGGACATCCCGGTTCGGTCGGAATTTACCCAAAACCTGGCACCCCTCCTGTGTAAGTTCGGCAACTCAAAAAACCTGACTCTAGTACTCTTTACCCTGGATGAATCGTGTTACGGCCGTGAACTAGCACCCCTTGCGGGCCACTACCCGGCAGTCAAGCTAGGCCCACCCTGGTGGTTCTTTGATAGCCTGAACGGTATCCAGCGCTACTTTGACGCGGTGGTGGAAACGGCCGGCTTCTACAATCTGGCAGGGTTTAATGACGACACCCGCGCCTTTTGCTCCATCCCCGCGCGCCACGATCTCTGGCGCAGAGCTTCAGCCAATTGGCTGGCCGGCCAGGCAGCCAGGCATATGCTTGATATGCGAGATGCCAAGTTTATTGCCCAGGAACTGGCTTACGGCTTGGCTAAACGCACTTACAACCTTTGAGATAAATTTCCCTTTACGCCAAATGGCCGCATTGACTTATCGACGTATTGTCGGTATGATTAGCTTTATCTAGCTAAAGGAGGAACGATGACCAGAATTCGCAAAGACCCCAAGGAACGAACTGCGGAAATCTTGCAGACCGCAAGAAATTTGTTCGATATGTTTGGATATCAGCATGTCTCCATGGCAGATATTGGCGAAGCCAGCGCACTAGCCCGTTCCAGCCTTTATGAGTATTTTGCCAGTAAAGAAGATATTGCCCTTGCCTTGCTTTCGGATTTGGCTACCCCATTTGAGGCTACATCGATTCATGGCAAGAAATTGGAAAAACGGCTTACCAACCTAATCGAGGATAGTCTGCAAGTGGCCATTGAGAGGTCGAGCTTACTCGCTCTCTTTTTTGGCGCATTCCCAAGTTTGGATGAAGCTGGTCGTAATGCAGCCGCCGAATGGCAGAGCGCCATTCTGGATGCTTTGCTTCAA
Organism: Anaerolineaceae bacterium; assembly: GCA_035466865.1. Lineage (GTDB taxonomy): Bacteria > Chloroflexota > Anaerolineae > Anaerolineales > Anaerolineaceae > Mesolinea. Next base: position 3,423 of record DATIUL010000026.1, read on the forward strand.
ATCTTCCAGGATGAAAAGAAATTGCGCTTTTCAGCCTCAAAAGCCGCCTATTTCTCACTTGGTTTGGTCCTGCAACGCATCAACGATATGGTCTCAAGCAAGGCGACCATTAATCCGGCTGAAGAAGCCGAAGCGATGGCAGTCTTCATCGTGAAAGGTGTGGAACGTTCTTAGGTTTCTAATTCTCTAGAACACCTTACTGGATTGTTTGATGACCTGTTCAGGGTTGTAATGAGAACCAAAGGAACTTTCCATTGTGTCCAGGGTTTTGATTTGTTCCATTTCTGCCTGGTCCAACTGGAAATCAAAAATGTTGAAGTTCTCAACAATTCTTTCTTTGTGCACAGATTTTGGAATGACCGCGATACCTCGTTGGGTTAACCAGCGCAGGACGATTTGAGCAACCGTCTTCTGGTGTTTGTTGGCAATATCAAGAAGTAATGGGTTTTGAAAAAGGTTGTGTTTTCCCCTGGCCAGTGGCGCCCAGGCTTGCAGACGCACGCCATAACGCTCATTCCAAGCCTGAGCTTCAAATTGCTGGAACCAGGGGTTGATCTCCACCTGGTTAAGCGCAGGGGTGAAACCTGAATTGATTATTAAATCCACCAACCGGTCGGGATAGAAGTTACTGACCCCGATGGCTCGCACTTTGCCATGGCTGACCAAGTCTTGCATTGCCCGCCAAGAGCCATAGTAATCACCAAATGGTTGATGAATGAGGAAAAGATCAATGACGTCGAGCCCCAGCTTTTCTTGAGATATGTTAAATGCGGCCATGGTCTTTTCGTAACCGGCATCACGAATCCAGCATTTGGTGGTGACAAACATGTCCTCACGCCCAATTCCGCTCTTGCGGATGGCTTTCCCAACCGCCGCCTCGTTGACGTACAATGCGGCGGTGTCAATCAGGCGGTAACCAGCCTCAAAAGCATCCAGCACAGCCTGTTCACAGGCATCCTGATCTTCAATTTGGTAAACACCAAAGCCCAGGATGGGCATTTCTATGCCGTTATTTAATTTGAATGTTTCCATATATTCTCGCTTGGTCCCTGCCAGTTTAGGGCAGTGCCCGGTCGTTTGAAATGTAGATTTGATACCACTCCTCGCGGCTGAGATGCACATCCATACCTTTGGCAATTTCCTCCAGCCTTTCCCGATTGGTTGTGCCGGCGATAGTTTGGATACCGGCAGGGTGTCGGCTAATCCAGGCGGCAACCACTCCCATTGGGCTGATGCCGTGGGCCTTGCCAACTTCCTTCAGGGCTTTGTTCAGCCTGGGTAAGGCTGGATTGTCGATTATGAGCGCATGTTCGACGGAGCTGCGGTATGGCGACCAGGCTTGAACCGTCACACCTTTCAGCCGGCAGTAGTCCAGGATGCTGCCATCACGGTTCTCCGAGCCATCCCATCCGGTGTTGGCGCGAGTGGCCTGGTCAATCATGCTTGTATGAGCTGGACCAAATTGGAGCTGATTAACCTTGAGTGGTTGTTTGACGGTACTCTGCAGAAGTTCAAGCTGCAAGCTGTTCATATTGCTCACCCCAAAATGGCGCACCTTGCCCGCACTCTCCAGCTCGTCGAAAGCTTCAGCTACTTCTGCTGGTTCCATCAGCGCGTCCGGCCGGTGAAGCAAGAGAAGGTCCAGGTACTCAATCCCCAAGCGCTTCAGGCTGGCATCAACCGATTTTAAGATGTATGGCTTGGAAAAGTCATAAGCAAAGGTATACCGGTCACTGTTCATCACAATTGCGCATTTGGATTGGATAATCAATTTATCGCGCCAGCCAGGGTTGCGCTTGAGGCTGAGGCCTAAAAGGGCTTCACACTCGCCGTAGACTGATCCGTAGATATCCGCCAGGTCGACCATGTTGATACCCAAGTCCAGGGCCGTTTCAATGAGCCTACCCAACTCAGGAACCGTCAATTGGTTGATGCGCATCAAGCCCAGCACCAGTTGGGAAGCTTCCAGATTGTCGTAAAGCCTAATCGTTTTCATCTCATACTCCTTATAATCGAGAAAATGTTGTCTGTTCTACAGGTTGATGCCGACTTTTCACACACCAGATGCGGCAGAGAAGCCCCCATCGATTGGAATGACCGCTCCGTTCACAAAGCTTGAGGCATCCGAACAAAGCCAGACCACCGCTCCCACCATTTCACTTGGTTCTCCGTAGCGCCGCATCGGGGTTTTAGCCAGCACCCTGGCACCGCGTTCCGTGGGAGAGCCATCTTCCTTTTGCAAGAGGAAGCGGTTTTGATTTGAAATTAGAAAGCCCGGCGCGATGGCATTAACACGAATTTCCTTGCAATAGTTTTCATTGAAATGCACAGCCATCCACTGGGTAAAGTTGACAATGGCGGCCTTGGCTGCGCCATAAGCCACTACATTGGAGAGCGGTTGAAAAGAAGTCATCGAGGCGACATTTATCACCATACCCTTGCCTTGTTTTACCAGCTCTTCACCAAAAACTTGTGTGGTCAGGAAAGCGCCCGTGAGGTTTAAATCGAGGACGTCCCGAAAAGCTTCAAGGTCGAGGTCAAAGAAGGATTTTGTCTTGCTGGTGGTGGCTTCGGGTTTGTTGCCTCCAGCCCCGTTGATAAGCACGTCCACCCGCCCAAAATGGCGCAAGGTTTGCTCCCGGGCTTCCAGCAAACTGGCTTTATCCAGCACATCGGCAATGAGGGAAATGCCTTCGCCGCCGCTGGTGCAAATTTCAGCCTCAAGCGCACGCCCGCTCTCAGCGTGGCGGTTGATGAGCACCAACTTCGCTCCCAAGCCAGCCAACTCTTTTGCCAGGGCGCTGCAGATTACACCAGTTGCCCCGGTGATGACAATTACTTTATCCTTAACTGAAAAATCAACGCTCATATACCGTCCTGTTTTCTTATTTTTGGTAAACCGTGGAGGCTGTGCTGCCCCCCTCCCCGGTCCAGTTGGTGTGAAAATACTCGCCTTCAGGGCGATCAGTGCGTTCGTACGTATGCGCGCCAAAGTAATCGCGTTGAGCCTGCAGCATGTTGGCAGGCAGCGTTTCGGACGTGAAGCCATCGAAAAATGCCAAAGCGGAACTGATGCATGGGATCGATATGCCATGCATCTGGGCTGTAGCAGCCACGCGGCGCCAACCTGGCAAGGCGTTCTGGATGTCTTGGACGAAGGAAGGGGCCAGCAGCAAATTCTCGAGGCTTGGGTCCGATTCGTAGGCTTCTTTGATTCTGCTAAGGAAAACACTGCGGATAATGCAACCCTCCCGCCAAATGTTTGCAATTTCGCCAAAGTTCAGCTTCCAACTGTGGATCTGAGCAGCCTGGCTCATGAGCATAAAACCTTGCGCGTACGCGATTATTTTGGAAGCATACAGGGCATCTTCCAGATCTTGAATGCTCAGGCTTCCCTGGGCAATCTTATGGTCAGTATCGCCGTAGGTCTGGCTGGCTAAGAGACGTGTATTTTTCATCGCGGAAAGCGAGCGGGCCAACACCGCTTCCACAACAAGTGTCAGGGGAACACCTTCTTCGAGGGCTTCCTGCCCAGTCCATTTACCAGTACCTTTTTGTCCGGCTTTATCCAGGATGTAATCCAGTACGTATTGCCCGTTCTCATCCTTGTAACGCAGAATGTCGCGCGTGATCCCAATCAGGTAGCTTTCAAGTTTGCCCTCATTCCAAGCCGCAAAAGTCTCCGCCATGGCAGGATTGTCCATACCGAGCCCCAATTTCATGATCTGGTAAACCTCGGCTATGAGCTGCATATCGCCGTATTCAATGCCGTTATGCACCATCTTGACAAAATGACCTGCCCCACCGGAGCCAATCCACTCACAACAAGCTGCATCATCGGTTGTGTGGGCGGCGATTGACTGAAATAGCGGTTTGACCAGGTGCCATGCTGCTTCGGAGCCGCCGGGCATCATGGAAGGGCCGAGCAAAGCACCTTTTTC
>DATIUL010000027.1:0-1624 GCA_035466865.1 Anaerolineaceae bacterium
CGCTGGATATGCTCGGCGATGCCCTGGTATACGGCTTCAGTATCTACGTTGTTACACGCGGTGCAAGAATGAAAGCCAATGCAGCCCTGTTTAAGGTGATTTCCGAAGAAGATTATACCCATTCAAGGTAGAATTTGATCATTATTTCACCCACCGAGTACGCCCTTGCGATCTACTACCGAACCCTCTATCTTGCCCTTGAGTGCATACCAAATCGAAGACTTGAAATTAGCGAGTTCAAAAATGTCAGGCGCAGAACGACGAGCTTTCCAAGCCGCGATGGCATTGAAATATTGCCAGGGTAATGCCCGTCTGGCGGAGAGAGTGTTTGGTTGGGGTCGCGAAACCGTGCAGTTGGGGTTAAACGAACACCGCACAGGAGTCATTTGCCAAGGAGCGCAAGCGGCTTGCAGCGGAGACAAGTTGTGGGAAGAAAAGCATCCTGAGGTGGCGCAAGCCCTGTGGGCGTTGGCGGAATTGCATAGCCAGCAAGATCCGACTTTCCGAACATTGCTGTCGTACACCCGCTTGACCGCAGCGGAGGCTTTGAAGCAGTTACGTGCACAAGGTTTCCAGAAAGACCAACTACCATCGCCCAGCACCATGGCCGAGGTACTAAACCGTAACGGCTATCGACTACGCAAGGTGCTCAAGGCCAAGCCGCAAAAGAAACTCCCAGAAACGGATACTATCTTTGCCAACATTAAGGAAAAAGATAAAAGCACCCTGGAAGGCGAGAATTACGTGGACGGCAGGCAAGTCAAGCGACTCAGTATCGACTGCAAAGCCACGGTAAAAATCGGGGATTACTCACGGGGCGGAAAGACACGCGGTGATGCCCGTGCTGCTGACCATGACATGGGTTGCGAGGAAAAGTACACCCCCTTTGGCATCGTAGACGAGGATGAAGGGGCGCTATATCTGACATTTGGAAGCTCCTTCAAGACCAGCGATTTCATCGCAGACAGCTTGATGGGCTGGTGGGAGAACATCACTGCGCAGGAACGGGCGGCTATTGCGCATATCCAGATCAAAGTCGACAATGGTCCCGAAAGCAGTGGCGTGCGCACGCAGTTCCTTAAGCGCATCGTAGAATTCGTCGACCATACCAGTACAATCGTCCAACTGCTTTACTATCCGCCTTACCATAGCAAGTACAATCCGATTGAGCGTTGCTGGGGTATTTTGGAGCAGCACTGGAATGGAGCCAAGCTGGAGACTACCGAAACCATGCTGGAATGGGCAAAAAGTATGACCTGGAAAGGGATACAACCAGTGGTCAACCTCAGCAAGACGGTTTACCAGAAAGGGATTTCACTGTCCAAAGTGGCGATGCAGGCGATTGAAGCCAGACTAGAACGTAACCCAATCCTACCCAAATGGGACATCCTGATTCGACCTGGTTGATGGGTAAATTAATTTCTGGAATTCACCTAAGCGGTCTATTCGATTATTAACCAGATAACTTTTTATTTGTACAACAGGAAGACACATGATCAAATTCGCGATATGTTTTTTAATGATGCTGGGGATGAGCCTGACAAGCAATAACCTATCGGCAAAGCCTCATTTATCTCGTTTACCGGCGCAGTATCCGCTGAAAAAAATAACAATCTCCATTTCG
>DATIUL010000028.1:0-15619 GCA_035466865.1 Anaerolineaceae bacterium
TTTTTACTGATGACTTTACAGCTTGGGGGCTTTGCCTACCTGCGCTTCTTAATAACTGGAACTCTGGTGCCAATAAACCTGTGATTATCTACGGTTGCTTTTGCCGCCTTTGCTATAATTAAGCGGGTTAACAAACAGAAAGATCTATGGAAAGCACAATTCTTGGTATCCTCGGCGCATTTGGGCTCTCGTTTTCGGCAGGCCTAAATGCTTATATTCCACTTCTGATCGTCTCGCTGCTTGGGAGGTTCACCGACCTCATTCAATTCGCAAAACCCTGGGATGCACTTACCAGCTGGTGGACGATTGGCGTGTTAATTGTATTGGTGGTTGTTGAAGCCTTTGCAGACAAAGCACCTTTGTTGCATCACGCCAACGACCTTATCCAAACCTTCATCCGTCCGACAGCCGGAGCCATCCTCTTTGCTGCCAGTGCCAAAACGATTACCGAGATCAGCCCCATCCTCTCCGTGATTGCCGGTATCCTTGTGGCCGGCAGTGTACACGTGGCCAAGTCTGCCGCGGTCAGGCCATTAATTTCTGCTGCCAGCGCGGGAACTGCCAGCCCGGTTGCCAGTTTTATTGAAGACATCCTGGCCACTGCCTTGTCGGTGCTTTCGGTTGTCTTGCCAGTCCTTATGCTGATTTTCCTTATCCTAACCATCTGGTGGGTGGTCTGGATAGTCAGAAAGTTCAAGCGCAAAAAGAATCGGGTTATTGAAACCGTCTGAGCGCACATTCATAAAGTGATGAAAGGAATAAAATGTCATATCAAAATAGTTTTCCTGTAGAAAAGAAGACCTCGATCCTTGCCATTCTCAGCACCATCAGCGGTGCCGCCAGCTTCTTTGTTGTACCTTTCATTGGTGCTGTAGCCGCCCTGATCACAGGCTACATGGCGAAAACCGAAATCAAGAAGAGCAACGGCATGGTTGAAGGCGAAGGCTTCGCCACAGCCGGCATTGTTATGGGGTACATCAACCTCGGACTGTCCCTGATGGTCTGCTGCCTTATCATTTTGGCTGTTGTGTTGACGGGCGCCTTCTCCATGCAAATCATTAAGTAATATTTTCTGGCTGTCGTAACCAGGTCGTCTAATTGAATAAAGCCAAAAAGGCTGTCATCTTCTTGATGGCAGCCTTTTTCGTTAATAGGTGCGGAAAGCTGTGTTGAGCTAAACTCGAAAATATGCCAGCAGTTCAGCTACATTCCTCCAAACAAGTTTGTAGGATTGCCAGTCTAGATGGAGCAGCGCGAATTCATCCTGATCCAGCAGAAAAAACTGCTTTTGAGGAGTAACCAGCAGATCCAGGGCTAGATCTGTCCAGAGGATAGACTGTCCTACAAAACGGGCTGGGCAACACAGGTTACAGTACCAGAATTTAACCGGACCACCGGTCTGGGTATGAATCTCAAGGATGTTGTAACCTTTTACGCTGCTGTACCATTCTAAGTACTCGTCTCCACTCCGCAGCCAGTAATCCCCAATGATGCGCTGGTCAAAATTGCCTACAGCACGGATAAGCCTTTCATCGTTTTTGGCTCCAATCAATTCTCCCCAGTAATGCATCTTCAATGAACCATCCAGAAGGAATTTCTGTACTTCGATCTGGGTCGGTGCCAGGTCCAGGCCTTTGCCGATTAATCGGGCAAACATTGTAAATCCTGAGGCGCAAAGGCAGCGAACACGCGTTCCTGTGGAACAAAGATGAGCAGGCTGAATGCTTTCAGGCGGATGCCACCGCCCATTTCCATTAAGACTTCATTAAAGATACCGGTGAATTTGCAGTCCAGTACTCTCGCGGCAAACTCATTTGGCGCCTGGGTTGAGGTGGCAGAGAGGGTGATAGCTTCCGGCCGGATGAGTAAATTGGTGGCAGTTTCGCTTTGGCAACCCGCTTGCATCACCAGCGTACCCAGCCCGGTTTGCATCTGGTCTGGAGCCGTTGGGTCAACCTTTGCCGAAATCAAATTCCCAAGGTCAAGAAATTCTGCCACCCAGGCATTGGCAGGGGAACGGAATAGCTCTTGTGGGCTGCCGGACTGGACTATCTTGCCTTGATGAAGCAATATCAGACGGTCAGCGATGGCAAAAGCCTCCTCTCGGTCGTGGGTTACGTAGATGCTGGGAATGCCTTGCTGGTGCAGGGTCTGCCGTACTTCTTCCAGCAAAACCACACGCAGGGAGTGGTCAAGAGCCCCCAACGGTTCGTCTAAAAGTAATAAACGCGGTTGTGGCGCAAGTGCCCTTGCCAGGGCAACCCGCTGTTGTTCCCCGCCAGAAAGCTCCGTCACAGAGCGGTCAGCAAATGATTGCATGCGTATAGCGGAAAGAGCTTCCCTTACCTTACGTTTGATTTCACCTCTTGAAAGCCCTTGCATGCGCAACCCGAAAGCCACGTTCTGTGCCACAGTGCGGTGTGGAAAAAGGGCGTAATCCTGGAACATTAGGCTGAAGTGGCGTTTGTATGGGGGGACCTCGGTTATATTCTCGCCGTCCCAAAAAACCTGACCGCTTTCAGGATATTCCAATCCGGCGATGATACGCAAAAGCGTGCTTTTGCCGCTGCCGCTTGAGCCAAGTAAGGCCAAAATTTCATGCTCATGGACCTCGAAGGAAACGCCGCTGAGAAGGGGCTCATTATTATAGGACTTGACGATATCGCGCAACTCGAGCATTAGAAGAGGTCCTCTCCCGGTAATTTTATTCTTTCAATCAGGAAGATACCAGCCCCGCAGGTGACCATGAGCAGGGTGGCCATCGCCATGGCCTGGCCATAATTGAGGGCACCAGGTTGGGAGATGTAGCGGTAGATGGCTACTGGTATGGTAGGGTTGGAAGGCGTACTGAGGAAGCTTGTCGCCCCGAATTCACCGAGCGAGATTGTAAATGCGAAAATAGCCGCCACGAGCAGAGGCCGCAGCATCAGGGGTAAATCAATTTCCAACCAGGCTCGCAGGGGGTTGGCACCAAGGGAACGGGCAGACTCGCGCACGTTAGCGGGTATATTGCGCAAAGCCGGCAACAAGGTGCGTACCACCAGGGGCAGCGCCAGCAGGGAGTGGGCAATCGGCAGAATCCACGGAAAGCCTTGTTGGATAAAATACCCGCGGTTATAGGTGAGCACAAAACCCAGGCCCAGGGTGATGGCACTGGCGCCCAGTGGCAGCATAAAGAATGGCAGTAATAGGCGGTTCAGCACACCTTCTTTAACCAGCGCGTAACTGGCCAGAAGTCCCAATACTACTGAGATTAACACCGTAGCAATTGAAAATTTGAGCGAGTTGAGGATGGCCACCAGGGGGGAAACGTAAAAAATGGAGCCGGTGCGGTTTTGGAACAGTTCCTGGTAAAAACGCAGGGTAAAACCAGTCTGGAACTGCCCACGTTCGCCCCTTGTGGCTTCGAGCGCCACCACCGAACGCGAAGCCAGGCTGAGCAGAGGGGCTGTAATCAGGATCAGGAGGCATAAAACGCTGACCAAAATAAAAAGTTTTTCCCGGGCATTTCTTGGTTGCCGCAAAGCATTACTTTCGGATTGAATCCCATATTTACCCGTGCGGGCAGTACCAAGGCGATCGTGCAGGGTAGAGAGCAATAAGGTACAGGCTAATTGGATGATGGAGAGCAATCCGGCTTGCGGCAAGTTGAAGTAGTAGAGTGCTTGCTGATAAATAGCCACATCCAGTGTTGGTTGATTTGGGCTCCCAAGCATGAGGACAACGCCGAAGCTTGTGAAATCAAAGAGGAAAACCAGTAGCAGAGCCCCGGTGAGGGCCGGCCCGAGCAAGGGCAGAGTGATTTCAAAAAAGCTCCGGAGCGGGGTGGCACCCAGCGATCTGGCCGCCTGGCCAAGACGTGGGTTTAGCCTGCTCCATGCTGACCCTACAATTCGCACCACCAGCGAGAGGTTATAGAAAACGTGCGCCAGGACAACAGCGGTAAGGGTGCCCTGCCACTGGATGGGTTGTGTTTTAAGCCCAAAAAGATTAACCAGGGCCAGGTTGAGCCAGCCGCGTGGCCCAATAAGCGCGGTGAATGCCGCTGCAACCACAACAGTAGGCAAAATGAACGGGATAAACGTAAGTGTTTGCAGCAATTTACGGCCGGGGAATTGAAAATGGGAGAACAAATAAGCAATGGGCAAGCCGACCAGCAGTGTAAAGAGGGTGGAGAGGGAAGCTTGTTTGAGTGTGAATAGTAACGGCTGAACGGTTTTGGAAAGGTTAAGACTTACCGAGCTGCTCAGGAACTCTTGCGAAAAGATGAGCGAAAATATGGTTATGAGCGGTCGGTAAAAGAACGCCAAAACAAACCCCAGCGGCAATAACCAGAGCCCTATGGCTTGAATAGTTTGGTTCCGCTTGCGTTTTTTGAATTCCAAGGTTTTACCGCTACTTCATCATAATTTCTGTCCAGGTTTCAATATAGCTGCTGCGATTCTTCGCGATCTCCTCAACTGCTAGCGTAGCAGGCATTGCCGGCACCTGGCTTTGATCTACAAATTCCTGGGGCAACCTGGCATCCTTGACTACCGGATAGACGAACATCTGCAAGGGCATGTCTTCCTGGAAGGGAAGGCTGAGGAGAAAATCGAGGAAATTCTCGGCAGCAACCCGATTTTTGGTGCCTCGAACAATACCGGCAAATTCGATTTGACGCCAGCAACTGCCATCGGTTGTAATGGACGCGGTGGGAGACTCAGCTACTTTTGGATCGGCATAAATGTATTCAGCCGCCGGGCTGGAGGCATACGATACCACCATCGGTTGTGGTCCCTTGCCGGAAGAGGCTGAAAAATTCGTGTAGTAAGCCGTTTCCCAGTCATTGACCACAACCACGCTGTTCTGCTTCATGGCTTGCCACCACTGCATCGCATTTTCCTGCCCCATGCTGCCAATGGTCGCCAGCAAAAACGCCAACCCCGGAGAGGATGTAGCCGGATTTTCGACGGCGAGCAGCCCCTTGTACTTGGGATCTGTCAGTTCAGATAAGGAACTTGGGATCGCCAGCTGCTGTTCTTTGAAATAGGCTTTATCATAATTGATGCACACATCACCATAGTCAATGGGCAAGGCGCCGTTTTTTGGGTCCAGCTTGAAGCTATCATCGACCTCTCTTAAGGCCAGCGCGTTGTAAGGTTCAAAGAGCTCATTATCCAACGCTTGCGAGAGGAATGTGTTGTCCACGCCATAGAAGACATCCGCGGGCGGTGTGCCGGCTTTGCTGCTGAGGATTAACGTGTTAAGGGCTTTGCCAACGTCGCCGCCTTTAACAAAATTGACTTTAATCCCGGTGTCTGCTTCGAATTTGTCGACGACTTCCTTGGTTACCGCGAAAGAATCGTGGGTCATGACGGTTAAGGTCACTGGAGCGGTTGTGGTCTCCGTTTTGGGCAAGGCAGCCTGGCAGGCGGCCAGGAGGAGGGAAAAGACTAGCAACAAGATTAAAAATTTCTTCATAAATTTATCCTTCTATTGCTCCTGTCGATGGCGCACGAAGAGCAGTGACCCCGATTCCCGCGAGACCGAAACATATTCGCCTTCGGCAAGGTTGCTGATGCCCCTGGTCCGTCCCGAGTACAATGTTTCGTCATGCAGCGGATATTCCAGGCCTTCAGTGCGCACCCCTGTGACATCTCCCTGCCAGGGAATGAGAGAAATTAGATCGCCTGGGCTGGTTCGCATTGCCCAGGTGAAACGTTTTTCGTTTAGCAGCAAAATTTCGGTTTGTCCGTCATCGAAATGCAGGAAAAGATCTTTGCTAACAGGGTGATTAAGCAATGCCAGGTTGCCAAGGGAGTGATCAATCCGGCCTCCCAGGCCAAATGCAATCAGGATCTCATGAAACCCACGTTTGGCCCCTTCCACAAGCGCAAGTTCCAGATCGGTCTCGTCTTTTTCAGGCGGAAAACGCATTGTTTCCACGCCCCCGGCAAGGCACTTCTTGAGGTCGTTGGGGTCAATGGAATCCAGATCTCCCACCAGTAAGTCAGGCAGGAAACCACGTGAAAACAGGTGGTGCAAGCCGGCATCCACCGCAACCAGGTAGTCTTCGGTAGAAAACTTGAGGTCCCCTTTTTTGGGATCGATCCCGTTGGCAAAAAGTACAGCGCGGCGATCACTCATTATCAAAACACCCTTCTCTGGGGAAGGGTGTTGGAATGTACCAATGCATCCCTTCGCCAGCATTATCTGGAGCAGGTTATGCGGGTCGGAGCAGGTGGTGCTCCCTCTCAGCCGATGTCGGCTCCCCGTGTTTTCTTCAGTTTACCATTAATCGGTTGGCAAGAACCTCATAATGTACAGCCAGGAGGTATGCCTGGCAGTCTACTAATGTGTCTGACCGCCTTCAACAACAATGTCCACAGGTGTGTCAATAATGGTCTGTACGGCCACTTCAAGCGCGCGGGTTATATCTGCTGAGGACATGGCTGGGGCATTGGGGCGTGTCACCACCTGCTCAGGAATGAACGGCACATGAATGAAGCCGCCTCTAATCCCAGGGAAATGCTTGTGAATGTGGTAGAGCACGCCATACATGATGTGATTGCAGACGAAAGTACCAGCCGAGTTGGAGACCGAGGCCGGAAGGCCGGCAGCGCGGATGTTCTGAACGATTGCTTTTACTGGCAGCATTGTAAAATAAGCCGCGTCGCCATCAGCAAAAATTGGAGAATCGACGGGTTGGTTACCTTCATTGTCCACAATGCGGGCATCATCCACGTTGATGGCAACACGTTCGGGGGTAATCTCAAAGCGGCCGCCAGCCTGGCCAATGCAGAGGACTACGTCCGGTTTTTCTGCTTCAATGGCGGCAGCGACTTTTTCAATCGATTTGCCAAAAACAGTGGGAATTTCAAGTTTGACAATCTCAGCGTCGAAGAGGTCAGTATTGATTTTTTTGACAGCCTCAAGCGCGGGGTTCACTTTGTCTCCGCCAAAGGGGTCAAACGCGGTAATCAGGATTTTCATAGTCTTCCTCCGGGTGTATTTGGATAGTAAAAGAATACTAATTGGTTGCTGTAGATTATAAGGCAATCAGGCTACCTTTTTTTAAAATTCGAAGCAAATTTCCACCAAAATAAAGAATATCCTATATCATTTACCTTGTTGATTTTGCCTCTTGGCAATATACTCAATGGAGTTGAGTTTTGGCCTATCGGCTTTTCTGGATCAAGCTTACTAAACACAAGATTTAGTCTGAGTAAGGGTGTAATTTCTTGGAGATGGAATGAAAAGTACTCTTAGTTACCAGATCTTCTTATCAAAAAACCCTGGAAAAGCTGAAGCTGTGCTTGCCGTAGAATTGGCTGGCTTTTTAGGTTTCCATTCCCTCTGCCTCGATTTTCCCATTGTCCGCCAACTGCCCCAGGTAAACGAAAACAGTTTTGTCATCACCATTACAAAAGCTGATAAGGCTGGTATTGAGAAGCTATCCAAAGGTTTGAACCTGCAGGTCACTGATTTGCGCTCAGCAAGAAGACTATTGAGGACTCTCCTAAAAAAACAGGCCCGCTACCTGCCAACCAGATCCCATCCAGATCTGAAGGCAGACCTTGAATTTGCTTCCGACCACATCGAGGCACCCAGTCAAATGCCCGTAGCCCCGCTTGGGGTGGATAGCTTCCTGCTGCAGGGTAATTTTGTGCAGGATCTCGACGGTGACTTTCTTCCCGACAAAGTGCTGGTGGGTCTCAGCCTTCCTCCCAACGCGAATTGGGATTGCGTGGCAGCGGCCTGCAACATCGCTGCTGTACTTGGGGCCCAAACCACGTCTTATGAATATCCGCTGCTAACCAAGGGCAGGCCGCACCAGATCAGTTTCAAACCTGGTCTTAGAAATGCCAGAGTTGAACTTAAAGGTGCAAATATTCTCTTCTCTGGAAATGACCTGGCAGCCTTCAGCACCCAGCTCCTCCAAAAATCATTGCCAAATTACAGTGGTAAGACCGAATCTGGCGGTTTTTCAAGCAGCCAAACGCTAAGTGAGTGGCTGGAGCACCTGCGGGCTTCGCTGGCCATGCAAACTACCGACGGTCAATTTGCTTATTTGAAAGCTATTAAGCCGCAACTAAATGCCCACTATCAGTGTCTCTTCAATCCAGAAGCCAGAGACTGGAACCAGAAAAATAAACTCTGTCCAGCCGGCAAGTTGCGTTCCTTTAAAGATAACACGCTGGTTTGGCAAAAAGAATTTGACCTCCCCTGGGAGGTGGACACACTGCGGCGCTTACTTGAAGAGCATCTTTACCCCAAACTAAAGCCGGGTGACCAGGTAAATCTGTTTGCCAGCCTCTCCGAAGAGACAACGGTTCGTGCTGGGCTCAAAAGAGAAATCCTTAAGCAATGCCGCGCGGCTGGCGCCAAGCCAGACTTGACGATAATTTCCGCCTACAAACAGGGATACAGCTGGATTGATGAAGTTGTCATCCCGCAAATTAACAAGCTGCCTGCAGCCGCTGCCGTCGAAATCACGTTCAAACCCTTCCTGCGGCCCGGCCAAACGGAGTGGATGGACGAAAATGGAGCTATCCCAACCATCACTTCCGACCGCAAAGACAACCCTGAACTTTGGTTTGATCTGCCCATCCGCTTTTTGCAGGAACTTTACCCCATCGACGACACCATCGCCCAAAAAACAAAACTCACCCGCGACCATGTTCATTTTGTTACCTATAAAGGTGATGAGGACCTGAGTTATGCGGTCAAAGCGCAGGATGCAAGTGGTTCTGTGCTTCTACAGAGCTGTATGAAGGCCTACACCTCTGAAAGGCCCTATTTGAATGCCTACCCGGAGATCGGTAAAGTGCATCCGGGTACCGGTCACGTCTGTGTGGAAGTAAATGGCAAAAAAGTTTTGGATGAAGACATTCACACCGACCTTGAAGCGGTCTGGGATGCCTACCAGGCAGAAGTGTTACCGGCGACGCACAAGTTCGTCATGGGAAAGACCGCTGGCAACCCAAAAAACAGCGATCAACCGCTCTTTTCAAGCCTGGTCCTTGATATTGACCTTTCTGAACCAGATTTCGATCTGGCCAGCCGAACGGATCGATTTTCTGCACTGGATGCCCTGCATGAGGACCTGTATTTTGTTACCCTGGATTACTTCAAGAGTCTGGGTTTGCGCCTGAACAAAGAAAAATTGGATAGCCCAGGGCTCATCCTGCCGCGTATACGTAAAATTAAGGGAAAACCACGCTTTACCGCCTCGCTGCATGATCGCATGGGCACTGAACCCTGCATAATTTCTGAACAAGGCAAGATAACCTCTTTAGTTGCGGATGGACAGCTGCATCTGCATGCGAGTGAATTAAAGGAAGAGGGTGGCCAACTGACCCTTACTCTGGATATCCAGGGTCCCCAAACACTCAAGCAGGTACTGAATGCGTTTGGTAGCTTGCTGGGCAAGGGAATGCTTGAAAACACAATGGAATTGGATATCCATCAAATCCAGCCCTGGTTGAATGGCAGGAAACTTAAAACCTGGAAGATTCCAGAAACCGGAAAACCTGAACAGACAACCCCAATTTCCATCAACGAAATCGACTTGTTGGAAAAACAAGTGATTGGCTACGAGGATTACCTGGGGATCATTGAAAAATTGAAAGCAGTCCCCGGGCTAAATGTATATCCGATTGCCAGGAGTTACCAGGGAAGATTAGTGCACGCCATCGAGCTGCTTCCCCAGTGCAAGGGTTGGCTTCCCCGTACAAAATGGGTCACGGAGCATCCCACGCTCTACATCAATAGCCGCCATCATGCCAATGAAGTTTCAAGCACAAACGCAAGTTTTAGAACCCTGCGTGAGCTATTAACAAACCCCAAGTACCGGGACCTACCCGAAACTCTCAATCTGGTGTTCGTACCCTACGAAAACGTGGACGGCGCGGCCATCCACTACCAGCTGCAAAAAGAAAACCCACAGTGGAAACTGCATGTTGCCCGTTACAACGCCCTTGGTTTGGAGATGGCTTACGGTTATTTTGATGACCAAACCATCCATTCAGAGTGCCTGGCCTTCACCCGCGCCTGGCGGAATTGGCTTCCGGATGTCGTCGTTGATGACCACGGTGTGCCCAGCCACGAGTGGGACCAGCAGTTCTCGGGTTACACATCCCCCTGGTTCAAAGGCTTTTGGATGCCCCGTGCATTGCTCTATTCCTACTTCTATCATGTGCAGGATGAACGCTATGCCGCCAACGTGGCAGTGAACAAAGCCATGGAAGCTGTCGTGGCAAAATCACTCAGAAAAGACACTCAAATCAGCGCTATGAACCATGATTGGCGCGAGCGCTTCGAAAAATATGCTCATGCCTGGATGCCAGCCCTCTTCCCAGCTGATTACTTTGAGGATATGATTTCGTACTGGATTCCCTCTCCATACAGCCCGGCCCATCGTTATGTGGCTGTGCGCTACCCCTGGATTACCGCGGTAAGTTTTGTTTCCGAGGTATCGGATGAAACCGCCCAGGGTGACTATCTGGAGCTGTGTGCCCGGGCGCACATGACGCATGACCTGGCCATAATTGACTGGCTTTGTACTGCTGGGATGGTCTTTGAGAACTCACAAATTTGGCATGGGGCTACCGCTGTTATTAGTCACCAGAGGAAGCGCCCAATTTTGTTTACAGAATCTGCCCAAAAAAGGCACCAAATTGGAGGAGGTAAAGGAAAATAGAACTATCCTTATTACAGTTTATCAACTCAATTTATTCTTATGGAGGTACAAGTGCTTATTAAACTTTTAGGTGTCCTGATCGTAATCCTTGGCTTTGCTTTTAAGCTGGATTCGATCCTGATCATTGTCCTGGCAATGATCGTAACGGCCCTGACGGGTGGCTTGGGCGTGAACGGCTTGCTCGAGACACTTGGACAGAGCTTTGTGGCTAACCGGTCGATGGGCATCTTCATTGTTACCCTGCTTGTGGTGGGTACACTGGAGCGCAACGGTTTACGTGAATCCGCGGCACGTTTGATTGCCAAGGTCAAGTCTGCCACCGCCGGCAAGGTCATCGCGACCTATGCTGTGATGCGCGTGATCTTTGCAGCCTTCAATGTTAGCTTTGGTGGCGTAGCCGGATTCGTTCGTCCTGTTATCATGCCAATGGCTCTCGGCGCGATTAAGGCCAAGGGTCTTGAACCAGACACAGAACATGCAGAAGCTATCAAGGGCTTTGCTGCAGGTTCAGAAAACGTCACCTGGTTCTTTGGTCAGGTTCTCTTTGTCGGCGGCAGTGGCGCTTTGCTGGTGCAATCGACCTTGAAGAATTTGGGCTACGAAGTGAATTTGGTTGACCTTGCCAAGGTTGAAATCCCGGTAGCAATTTTTGCAACACTCGTCTACATCGTTTACACTCTCATCAATGATCATCAGATGATGAAGAAGTATTATGGCGGAGACAAGGTTTCTGCAGCTAAGAAATCTGAGAACCCGAAAGTGGAGGCATAAGATGATTAACTTCTTCTTCTCTGACCCCAAAATTACGATTGCCGCGAAACTACTTGAACTTCTTTTCATCCTCATGGGTTTCGTCTGTTTCTTCACCGGTATCAAGAACTTGACCGATAAAGAAAACAAAGCCAACATTGGCACCGGTGTCTTCTGGATTGCGTTGAGTGTTGTTTTGGCTTTTGGACGCTGGATCCCCAACCTGATCAATGGCATCCTTGTGCTGATTATGACCTTACCAGCTATCTTGCGCCAGGTAAAGCCAGGTAAATCCAAACCCGTCGATCCTGCCTACAGCGATGCCTGGTCGAAAAAGCTCGGCATGACCATCTTTATTCCTGCCCTCTCCATTGGCACCTTTGCCCTTTTGTTTGCACTTCTTACCAAACTGGGCGCGCTGGTGGGTGTTGGCTTTGGTGTGATCGTGGCTATTGTTGTTCTGATGCTCATGAACCGCGACAATAAGCTGCCAACCTTCTTCAACGATGCCCGACGTATGCTCGATATCGTTGGTCCCTTAAGCATGCTTCCAATGCTGCTGGCATCCCTGGGTGCCATCTTCACCAAAGCAGGCGTGGGTGATGTCATTGCCAAGTATGTCGGCATGGTCATTCCTCAAGGCAACGTAAATATTGGCATCATTGTGTTCGCGATTGCCATGGCCCTCTTTACCATGGTCATGGGCAACGCCTTCGCGGCCATCACCGTCATTACCGTCGGTATTGGCGCGCCATTTGTGCTTGCCCTGGGTGCCAACCCGACAATTATTGGTATGCTGGCACTGACCTGCGGTTATTGCGGTACACTCTGCACGCCCATGGCTGCCAACTTCAATATTGTGCCTGTAGCGCTTTTGAACATGAAAGACCGTTTTGGCGTTATCAAGCGCCAATGGATTCCCGCCATGTTCATCCTGGCATTCCAGATCGTCTACATGATCCTCTTCAAGTAATATGTTTTTCTCTGCCTGGAGCCCGTTTGCAGGGCTCCAGGTTGGTCCTCAAAGGAAAGGACCAATCATGAACAGTCAATTAATGGATGGTGCCCGCGTCATTGTCGGGTCTTGGTTGAAATTACGTAAAAATGAAAAACTTTTGATCCTCTTCGACCAGAAATATCAGGACGAAGCGGATGCTTTAGTTGAATGTGCGTTGGAAGCGGAAGCTTTTCCGACCTTGCAAGGTTTGGAAGAAATTGTCGCTGATCCTTCCCGAAGGGCAACTTTTGGCGATCTTTTGATGCAATTTGATGTGGCAGTTGGGGCATCTGATTTTTCCCTGATCACCACCAGGCATGTGATTAAAGCCACCCGCACTGGCACGCGTTTCCTCTCTTTGCCGCTGGTGACCCTGAACGGCCAATCCATGCTAACCTATGATTTCATCCGTGAAGACCCCTACCAAACCAGGGCGATGGCAGAATGCCTTATCCCGATCTTTGAAGCCAACGACACGATCCATGTGATTTCTGAGGCAGGCACAGACATCTGGTTCCGCTACGCGAACCGCAAAACTTCCGCGCTTTATGGTCTGGCAGACGAGCCGGGGAAGATCGCTTCCGCGAGCTTCGAAATCTATATTCCGATCGAAGAAGATCAAACACACGGGCGCTTGGTTCTGGATGGCTCCATGGGCCAGATAGGCCTTGTGAATGAGCCGGTTACGATAGAGTATCAACAAGGCCATATGACTGAAATTCAGGATAATGCTGAAGGTCGGCGTCTGGAAGCTTACATTAATAAATTTAACGACGAGCGAATGCGCGTCACAGCCGAATTTGGCTTGGGGTTGAACAAACTTTCACAGCTGGTAGGAAATTGCTATATTGAAGACGAGTCGGCATATGGCACCTTCCATATTGGCCATGGACGCAACCTTTCATTAGGCGGTCAACAGGACGCAGCCGGTCATTTTGACCTGGTGATGCGTTCGCCTACGATATTTGTGGGGGATGTAGAAATTATGCACCGTGGTGAGCTATTGCTCTGCCACCAGGATTGGGAAAAAGATGTTGACAAATAGACAGCAAAACGGTCGGGGCTTGGGGCTTGAGGTGATTGAGATAACCAATCCGGAACTTTTCGCGGGCATTTCCCGTAAAGCGACTACCGAGAATCATTTCAAGGTTGCCCAACAGCTTGCGAACGATTTTGTAGACCTGCAGTCCCACCTGCGTTACCGGGCTACACCGCAAGTGACCGTCACCATGACGGGCACAAAAGATTCCTCTGGTGAATTTGACTATTTTATCGGTGAAAACGTGCAGAAGCCAAATCAGGAAAAAACTGTAAATTTGGTCACACTTGAGCCCGGCACTTACGCCCAGCTGAGAGTAAAAAAGAACCCTTCTTTTTTGTTGGGTTGGCGTTTGGCACGTGTGCGCAAGATTTTTTATTCTAAATTTCTACCCAATTCAGACTATGAGAAATCAGAACGATTTGATGAGATCGAATATTACGGTTATGAAAGCCAGCTTCACCCTCGTCGTGCCCAAACTATGACTCTGCTTATCCCCATTAAGAAAAAATCCTAAGTATTCTCTCGTTTATTTCAATAATTGGTTATCACCCTGATCACCGATCTCGATCAGAGACATCCTCATAGTCTGGACCAGGTTCAGCCGTTTAGAAAAGGCTCTTTTGTTTGGGCTATTCGGCCTCAAAGAATCTTCTACTGGTGGTTTATGGCATAATCATGTATAATGATTAGTTCAAATCCAATGAAAATCTAAATTAAACTATTGACTCTCGATCCACTTTGGCATATACTAACAATTTGCGCTTTACCCATAAACTTACGCGCCGGCATTACTGTGCCTGTGCGTTTTATTCATTGTTCAGGAGAAGTGAATGACTGATCTGATGCTCCCAAAGAATTACGCCCGCATCCCCGTGGGACTCCAACTTCCTGACCTGATTCAGGTTCAACTCGACTCTTTCAAGCGCCTAAAAAGCTATGGCTTGGGTGAACTCTTCAACGAGATTTCCCCTATCGTTTCCTACCAAAACGAATTACGCTTGCACTTTCCCAGTGACACCCCCCTTTCCCGCGAGTTTGGTCTTCGGTATTGGTTCGAAGCCCCTAAAACGTCCATTGAAGAATGTTTGGAACGAGACCTAACCTATTCCAGCCCCTTGTATGTCTCCGTCCTTTTGGAAGGTTCTGACCTGGCCGAAAAAGTCAAGCAAGATATTTTCCTCGGCGACTTCCCTGAAATGACCGAAAAGGGTACCTTCATCATCAACGGTACCGAACGTGTGGTTGTTTCTCAGCTGATTCGTTCTCCTGGCGTCTACTTCGAAGCCGAGTCCGATCGTTCCACTGGTCGTTTAATGGCTACCGCCAAAATGATTCCGGATCGCGGTGCCTGGATGGAATTTGAGACCCGCAGAAACGATTTCATCATTCTTAAATTCAACCGTAAGCGCACAGTTCCGATAACCATTTTCCTGCGTGCTCTTGCCGGTGTGGATGACGGTATGCTCGATAATCCCCTCAAAGTTGGCACCAACGAAGAAATTATGGGCCTCTTTGCCGATGTGGATAACGATCCCGATCATTCCTATATTCAATCTTCATTCCTTCAGGAACCCAACCTGAGCGAGAACCCCAATCACACCATCGCCCAGGCTGCCATGATTGAATTCTTCAAGCGCTTGCGCCCCGGTGAACCGCCCACCTTGGAAAATGCCATCAACAACATCAAAGAACAGCTCTTTGACCCTCGGCATTATGACCTGGAACTGGTAGGCCGTTATAAACTCAACCAGAAACTTGACCTGAGCGATTACGTGCCCAGCAACCATCGCATGGTTACCAAATGGGATATTATCCGCCTCATCCGCCACATGATTGAGATCAATAATGGCCGTGCCCGCCCGGATGATATTGATCATCTCGGCAACCGCCGTATCAAGACCGTGGGTGAGCTCATACAAAACAAATTGCGTGTAGGCCTGCGCCGCATGGAACGCGTTATTAAGGAACGCATGTCCATCCGCGATGCTGGCACTGCCGCTTCCCCAATTTCACTTGTCAACATCCGGCCTTTGGTCGCTTCCCTGCGTGAGTTCTTTGGCTCAAGCCAGCTCTCCCAGTTCATGGAAGAAACCAACCCGCTCTCTGAACTGCGCCACAAGCGTACCGTTTCTGCTTTGGGCCCTGG
>DATIUL010000029.1:0-5156 GCA_035466865.1 Anaerolineaceae bacterium
CAGATTGAAATGGCTAAAGCTTCAGAACTCATGCAGTACGAACGTGCGGGTGCCTTGCGTGACCAAATCAATGCCATTCAACGGGTGCTTGAACATCAGAAGATTATCTCAAATGAGACAAAAGATCAGGATGTCATTGCCATGGCTCGCTCGGACAAGGATGCCTGCGTGCAAATCTTCTTCATTCGCTCTGGGAAGATGATTGGGCGTGAGTATTTTGTGATGGATGGTACCGAAGATAAGCCCAATCAGGAAATCCTTGAGGAATTCATTAAGCAGTTCTACTCCCAGGCCGCGTACGTTCCGAATAAAGTGCTGCTGCCGGAACAGATCGAAGAAGCCCGCATCATCAAAGAATGGCTAAACACCAAGCGGGGCGGGTTAAAAGTTGATATTTCTGTTCCCCAACGCGGTGAAGGTCGGGCACTCGTAAAGATGGCCGCCGAGAACGCCATGGATACTTTGAATGCACTTGAAAATCGCTGGAAAGCGGACAAGACCAAGCAACTTCAAGGACTCACTGACCTTCAACAGGCTCTAAATTTAGCAGAACCACCCAATCGTATCGAATGTTATGATATTTCCAATACGCAGGGAGTTAACAGTGTTGGCAGTATGGTTGTTTTTGAACAAGGAGTACCCAGGAAAAATTTATACCGAAAATTCAACATCAAAACCGTCGAAGGCCCAAACGACTTCGCGTCGATGGAAGAAGTCTTAAATCGGCGTTTTTCCCGCTACTGGGCAACTAAAGAAGCAGGTGCAGAGCCAGGAAATAAACCTGACATCAGCTTTGGAATGCTGCCTGACCTGATTATAATGGACGGCGGAAAAGGCCAGTTGAGCCGCGCTGTAAAAGTGCTGCAGGAACAAAAGTTGATCGACGTCTTTAGTGTGGTCGGCCTGGCTAAACAGGATGAAGAACTTTTCCTCCCTGGAAGGATGGATTCGATCCGTTTGGATGACCATTCTGAAGGATTTTACTTAATCCAACGGATTCGAGACGAAGCCCACCGCTTTGCGATTACCGCCCATCGTAACGCAAGAGGCAAGACCGGCCTGGCTTCGCGGTTGGATCAGATTGAAGGCATTGGGCCTGTCACTAGAAAAGCACTTTTGAAGCAATTTGGGTCAATTGAAGGTATTTTGGCAGCAAAACCTGAAGATTTGACTAAAATAAAGGGCATTACAATTACAAAAGCTGAATTTATTCAGTCACAATTGGAGTAAGATGACAAAACCGTCCCAAAATAAGTACAGGGAAACAAAAACCAGTACGAATAAAAATACCGCTTATAAAGTCTTTCTGGCATCCATTGCCATCATCATAATCCTGGCAATGGTGCTATCAATGGTTCGATTTTAACGATTTACAGAAATTTCCCCAGCCGGGCCCGCTCTTCTTCCACCATGCTATGGTCCAATTTTTTGACCAATGGCATTGGTTGGTTGAAAGGCCTGCCACCTACTAAGTCTCGAGCCACCCAGCGATCATCCTGGCCGGTTAATCCAGCTTTGTAGGTTAGAACCTGGTGGGATCCAAGGTCGTCCTGAACCTCGTAAGTAAGTGACTCTCCGAATAAAGGCAGGTCATAATCCAGAATCTTGTTGAGAGATTCTGAAATGTGCGGTAGAAAAGGTGCCAACATCAGTTTGAGCCAGTCTATTGCTTGAATGGCTGTAAAGACTGATTTTTCAGCCTCCGAGCGATCAGTCTTGATTTCAAACCAAGGCGCATGCGTGTCCAGGTATTTGTTGACTTCCGTTGCCAAACCCATTGCCTCACTTAAAGCGCTTTTTAATTCCACTGCCTCAATTTTTGCCGCAACTGAGCTGAAGCCGTTTCGTATTGTCGCTAATAAGTCTCGGTCGGAGTCACGCAAAGATGCTGGTAATGGGATTTGACCGTCCCAATTCTTGTAAGTAAACGCCAACACACGGTTAACAAGGTTACCCCAAGTGGCCACTAACTCGTTATTGTTGCGCTGGAAGAACTCCTCCCAGTCCCAATCTGAATCTCGATTCTCAGGCATGGCAGTGGTCAGGTAGTAACGAATGGCATCCGCGTCATACCGATTCAATGCGTCCAAACCCCAAATGGCCCAATTCTTACTGCCGCTGATCTTGCGCCCCTCCAAGTTCATGAATTCATTAGCAGGCACATTATAGGGAAGAACCAGGTTCCTGGGGTCTACCGAACCCATTGCCCTGTCGAGTTTTTCCTGAATGCCAATCAACTCTGCCGGCCACGTAACAGCATGGAATGTAATGTTATCTTTACCGATGAAGTAGTAGGATTTGGCTTCAAGATTTACCCACCAATCACGCCAGGCATCAGGTGTTCCATTCAGTTTTGCCCACTCGATGACCGCAGAAAGATAGCCCATCACTGCCTCAAACCACACGTAAAGGCATTTCCCCTTAAAGTCATCAAATGGAACAGGAATTCCCCAGTCGAGGTCGCGTGTGATTGGGGTCGGTTTCAATCCCACGCTTTGAATCTGCCCAAGTGATTGACGTAAAACATTGGGACGCCAATAACTGGCTCGATCTTCAAGGAATTTTTCAATTTCAGGTTCAAGCCCCGAGAGATTCAGGTAGTAATGTTCAGTTTCCCTAAGTTCTGGTGTACTGCCATCAATTTTGGAGCGTGGGTTGATTAGCTTGTCTGCCTCAAGAAGATTTCCACACTTCTCGCATTGATCGGAGCGTGCATCCTCATTACCGCAAATATAGCAAGTGCCTTCAACATAACGGTCTGGCAAAAATCGATTTTGAGCAGTGCTGTACCATTGCTTGGAACTATCCTTGTACAGGTAACCATTCTCATGCAAAGCTAAAAACACTTTTTGCGCCACATCAAAGTGGTTTGAGGTGTGGGTGCTGGTAAAAAGGTCGTAGCTAATACCGAGGCGCTCAAAGAGTTCGATAAAACGAGGATGGTAGTACTGATAGACCTCGAGGGGAGTCTTATTTTGGGCGTCTGCTTTTACAGTGATGGCGGTGCCATGGCTATCGGATCCGGAAACTACCATAACCTTACGACCACGTAAACGATGATATCGAGCGCAAATATCGCCAGGAAGGTGAGAGCCAGTAATATTACCGGCATGAATATCCGAATTGGCATAAGGCCAGGCGATAGCAATCAGAATAGGTTCAGTCATGGGATTCTCCGTCAATCGACTTTTTAAGAATGATGTGAGTTTTACTCTTCAATAATGATTCTGTTATCTGTATGTCCGCAATCCTGCAGGTTAAGATCCTGCCCGCAGATGGTGCACACACCTTTGCAGTCTGGTTTGCAGACAAAACTGATTGGCAAACCCAAAATTAAATAATCGCGAAATAGTTCCCCCAAATCAATATAGCCATCGTCAGGAATGACCAAATCAGTTTCTTCCTTCACTTTTTCCGGAAAGAAATAGATTTCTTCGATCGGTGTTGTAATCGTGACAGTACTGTCCGAAAGGCAACGCACGCATTGGGCAGAAATGCGCCCACTCAACTGCGCCTGGAAGAGAATGCCTTCCTGAACTCTTGAGAAACGATAGCTGACATCCAGGTCCCACACGTTGAGGTCGGGGTCAATAAATACTTCATCAAGTTTGATCTCAGCATCTCTGGAGTAGCCAGAGGCTTTGTTCAACAAGTATCCAATGTTCGTCTTTAAGGGAATGCGTTTCTTTTCCATGTTCATGTACAATTACCTGCGCAGATTATAGCATGAGTGACAAAATGTCAAAAATTCTTTTTGCCAGTAATAATCCCGGTAAGCTACGCGAAGCCAAGGCTATTTTGGAACCATATGGTTTCGTAATTATCTCACCCGAAAGTTTGGGCATAGACCTGGAAGTTGCAGAGACTGGACTCACCTACCTCGAAAATGCCACCCTAAAAGCCAAAGCATTCTACTTTGCTGCAAACATTCCCTGCATTGCGGATGATAGTGGTTTAGAAGTTGAAGCCCTGCAAGGCGCTCCGGGAGTATTCTCGCATCGATTTGCTGGTTCTGTAACGAAAACAGATGCTGAACGCTGTCAGTATCTGCTCGAAAAACTGCGGCCTTTTTCCAGACCATGGAAAGCTGCATTTCATTGTTATGCTGTTTTCTATGATGGTGTAGAGACCAAACACAGTCATGGTATTTGTGAAGGCGAAATTGTTGAAGAAGCAAAAGGAAGCCAGGGTTTTGGCTACGACCCGATCTTCCGGCTGGAGGGTTACCCACTAACCATGGCTGAAGCTGGAGAAGATCTAAAAAACAGGGTTAGCCATCGGGCTGATGCCCTTAAGAAATTAATTCCATTCCTGAATGCGTATTTCCACCTTCAGCCTTGTTTGTAGCCAAAGCGACGTAAAAGGTTTTGCCTGTTTTTTGCGTCAGTTTCCGTCTCAATCCCAAGTGGAGATTGACCGTCAATAACGCCCAATACACCTCTTCCCAAGGTACTTTCTGCAAGGATGACTTCTACCGGGTTGGCTGTGGCGCAGTAAATGTTACAGACTTCCGATACATTTTTAACAGCATTGAGTATGTTAATTGGATAGTAACCCTGTCCCAAAAACAAGAAAAAAGTATGTCCGGCACCAACTGCACTGGCATTTTCAGCCGCCAGTTGGATCAAACCTTCATCAGTCCCTGCTGTGCGGATAAGCCTATCTGTGGAAGCCTCACAGAATGCAAGTCCAAACTTAATGCCTGGAACTGAAGCTACGCATACTTCATAAAGGTCCTCAACGGTCTTAATGAAGTGCGATTGACCAAAAATAAAGTTGTTCTCATCGATATTTTTAATTGAAACAGTCAATATATTCATCTTGGGCCTCCAGTAAACATTTTAACATGATCCCCAGTTAGGGTAGAATCTTGTTATGAACAACAAGTGGGCAAAATCTTTATGTATTGTCATCGCCGTTTTATTTCTTTTCCTACAGGCTTGCAGCACAGGGTTCGTAGCTCGGCCGGAATCCGCAGGGGATAATGGTGAAGCACTCAACCTTTCCAGCCCAACACCTTTACCAACATACACACCTACCCCTGCACCCCTGGGAAGCCTTGAAAACCCAGTCGTTTTGGGTTTAATAGGTTCACAGGACAATCAGGGACAAAAACTGGCGTTAGATGAGCTGTTAAATCTCTTGCACCAAAGCAT
>DATIUL010000030.1:0-2528 GCA_035466865.1 Anaerolineaceae bacterium
CGCGACCGGTTGTACTGGGCAGGTATCCAAAAACCTCATCGCCTGGCTTAAACTGCTTGACGAACCTGCCGACCGCCTCGATCCGCCCGGCAACATCACCCCCCAATATCTTGTTTTTGGGTTGCAGAAAACCTCCCGTCATCAGGCGGATAAAAAATGGATTTGCTTGCATCATACGCCAGTCACGCGAATTTATGGATGCCGCATGAATTTTGATCAGGACTTCATCATCCTTTGGAGCAGGTTTTTCCACCTCCTGGAGTTGAAGAACATCCGGGGAACCGTATTTTGTGCAGACAATTGTTTTCATGAGTGCGCGCCTCCATTGAGCTTATCGTATAGATGGCCAACAACTGTTCCAAGAGCGAGAAACCTTGGCACGTTCATGCCTGTGTCAATCAAAAGGTAGACAGAGGCATTGTTTGGATCAACAAGAGTTGAAAGGAATTCGATCATGAACATGGCGACAAAGCTAAGGATCAATGCCTTTAAGATAGGATTTTTTGTTGGGATCTTATCAAAAAAACGCAGCAGGAAATAACTGACGCAGCATCCGATCATCAAACCGCCAACCAAAGCTTCAACAAGAGCCATTGGAAGATTTGAAATCGAGAAAGCAGCTCTATACTCCGCAGCGATGGGAGACACTGAGATTGCGAAGTCAGTTATCCAGAAAGCTGCGCCTCCCGCTCCAGTCAACTTAAACAGTTTCTTGTAGAACTCGTGTGACGTCTGTCGCTTGCTTCGACCTGTGGCTTGGGTTTCCATGGTTGTCCACCTATTTCACTTGAGCAGGCTTGGAAGCATTTGCGGATGGATCGGATCCTTTGTACAGCCGTCTGTATAGATAGCCAATACCTATTCCAAGAAAGAGAAACCTTGGTGCGTCAAGCATTATGCCGATGAGAAAGTAATGCAAGACATCACGCTGCCCAAGAAAACTATGGGGAACCAGGGTCAGGATTGTGGCAATGACTAGGGCGATGAGGCTTATTATCACGGATTTTAGAATTGGATTCTTTGTTGGAATCTTGTCAAAAAAACGAAGCAAAGAATAACTGACGCAGCATCCGATAATCAAACCAGCAGGCAAAGAAGCAACCCAAACCGTTTGAATATTCGCTTTTGAAAAGGCAGATCTATACTCCGCTGCGACGGGAAGCAGGGAAATTGCGATGGTAGTTAGCCAGAATACTACTCCGCCCCCAATAGTTAGTATGAACAGCTTCTTTGAGAGGATGGTCGAACCTTTTTTTAACATTTGGCTTTCTCCTTGTGATGTGTTGTGTCCGCTTTATTAGGTCTATTCCACGAGCAAAACATGGTGTTGAGCGGGGAGGGACTTCAGCCATCCCCGACCCCCGATAGTGCGAATCTATGCCGCGTTCAAGACCTCGTTCGTCGCTGTTTTCGCAACCAGCCTCAACTCATGCTGGTTTTTGATCCTTTGCACCCATGATCAGAAGCCACAACATGAGTGAAAATTCCCCAATAAAACCAACCGCAGAACTCAGGTAAAACAGAACTAAGTTGCCCGGGAAAAAGAAGAACTGAATTGGAAACAAAAGCCAGCCAAAACATTCAACCATCAACACGATGCCCAAAATTCTGGGAAGGAAGCCGGACTTGAAAACAAGATAACCCAGCGGAAAGAGCCAGGCGCTAAAGAATATCTGGGAGACCCCTGAGAACCCATTTTTGTAGATATACAGGCATGCCATGGACAGGGCTTGCAGTTGATCGGACTGGAATACTTTCAAGTAATCAGCGCCACTCAAAAGAAGCTGGCTGGCAATTAGAAAAAGATCACTAAAACACCATACGGCGACACCGCCCAGGTTCAATAACAGGAACAGCAAAGCGATGTTCTTATTGACCGGCTTCAGCAACACGTACAAAGCCCAGGCCGTCAAAAGGAAAAGCAGCGCACCAACCAGATCGACCACAAAGCCGATCCGGAATTGCAACGCAGATGCCATGATGTTCCTGGCGGTTGTGGCGGCATCTCCCAGGACAATCAGTTTGGAGCGCACCCCCACATCTGCGAAGATGGAAACCACCATGTAAATGAGATACAGGAACCCTGCCATTCTTGCGGTCTTATTGATTGAATTCATTTTTTATCTCCTTTTATTGTGATTGATTTTGGCGTAAACAAGACGCTCACGCCAATTTACGATTGAATAGGGAATAGCCCGATAGGCCAATGCCCACAACGTATAAAATGCTCTGAAGGACATTCACCTGCCAGCGACCATGCCCAATATATGAGGAAGCGAAAAACGCCATCACTTCCATAAAGCCGATCACAAACACTAACATCCAGAAAGCCGATTTTTGACCAGCGAGCAGGTTTTTGCGGATAAGCGGCCACGTCAACACCGAGATCACCAGCGAGCAAGAGTTGTACAGGATCGTAAAAGCATTGAGCGCTGCAATAGTCCTGACGCTAAGGCTGGCAATTTCAGCCTCTGAAAAAGAAGCCACTTGCAAAATGGGGGAGTTCTGTTTGAGAACGATGACATAGC
>DATIUL010000031.1:0-17448 GCA_035466865.1 Anaerolineaceae bacterium
TCAATGAAAGCATAAAGACCTGGCAGTTGATTCTGAAACAAAACGGTCGTAAAGATTAAAACAAAAAGAAAAGCCAAATCAAGGGGCCATGTCTGTCTTGTCGAACGTGTAAGAACCTTTCCAAATGGTAATAGCAGGTAAAGACTATAGGTCATTAAAAGAAATATGGGGAGTAATGCGGGCAGTGAAGAATTGCCTGTGTTGGCAAACAAATCCACCAGACCTGATGTTATGCCCGTCAATCCAGAAGGGTTGAGCAAAAAGGAACTTGAAACCAGGACACAACTAAGTACCGTGCTTATCAGAAATTTCGAGGAAGGCTTTTCAAATAACCTATTGGATTCGCGAAATCTAGTTTTATTGAATAAATAGTTAATCAACAGATAAATACCAACCAATATGCCCGTCAACCAAAAATATTTTCCGGCTAACAAAGCCATTCCAAAAGCAATCCCCGCCAATATAGGTTTCTTTTTATAGAGCAAAACCAGCGTCCAGAAAAGCGCACTTATTGCCAATATTGGGCCATAAAGCTGGCGGGAATAGATGATTAGTACAGGGTCAAGGGTGAGAAGCAGACTCCAACCTACCAAAGTATTTGGGTACTTGCGATCAAGGATGACATAAGGAATAAAAACGAGTGAAGAACCAAGTAAGGCCGGGATTACTCTTGCGAAAAAATTACTGGTTGAAGTAATCCAAAAAAGGAAGCCTGTGAGACCGGTATACAATGCCAACGGAGATGTTCCACTGTTCCGCAACTTACTGATTTCCAATGCCTGCCAGGCAAGATCAGCATCTACACGTGTGAAGGGGATTGCATCCGCTTTGACCAATCGTAAAAATAAGCCCAATAAAAACAACACCATTACGATAGGAAAAATGAAGGCTTTGTTTTCAGATTTTTGGTTTTCCATTTATTTAATTATCCGCCGACAAATTTTCAA
Organism: Anaerolineaceae bacterium; assembly: GCA_035466865.1. Taxonomy (GTDB): domain Bacteria; phylum Chloroflexota; class Anaerolineae; order Anaerolineales; family Anaerolineaceae; genus Mesolinea. The sequence continues at coordinate 948 of DATIUL010000031.1, forward strand.
ATACTCTCACGGACCCTTCTTCAAATACAAGGGAAAGATGTGTCATAAATTTATTATCATCAAGCTTATAAGTGCTCGCTTCAAGCGGCCCAACAAATACATATCGGATATTATAGCGTGCGAGAATTTCAGCTGTCCTATCCCAATCTGCTGTGGAATATAACACTTCCAGATCCTTAAAGCGCGAACCCATTTCTTCATCTCCCCCACGCCATTGCGATTCGTGCCCTACCCAACCTAATACTGAAGGCAAACCGCTAAAAGTGGAAGCATAATTGTAATTAGAGTATTGGCCTCCATTATTGGCTTCAGCCATGACTCCAAGCGGGGCTAGCCGCAGCCAATTTATCGCCGAAATTTCATCTGCTTGAAGTACTCCCCTCATACCATCCAGTGATGGTTGGGCTTGAGTGGTAAAGCCGTTTGTCTTCTGCCAAACCTGGACAACCGGATAAACCAAGCCTGCCATCAATCCGAAAACCACCATCGCAGCAATTACTTTGACCCATTGGCGCCGGATTGCCATCAGTAGAATCCAAATTACAAATACCCCGGGGATGGTAAAGACCACATAGTCGAGAGGGCTGCTTCCTAACGCACCCAGGTTTTGGTTCAGGTTGTTGTATATTGCATCGTTTCGATATAGGCCCATAAAGATGGCCGTTAACGCCAGGATGATGACTGTGCCAAAACTGATTGCTTCAAACAGGCTAAACCGGCCTATCTTTCTGATAAGTTTGATACTTGCGTATGATGCAGCTAATGACCACAAAATCCAGGCCTGAAAATAGAACTTGAAAATCGTGTTCATGCGGTTTGTGAATTGATCTCTCAGGAAGATAAATTCGGGAAGCACCGCAAATAAGGCTCCAAGTAGAACAAGGAAAAGAAGAAATACTTCGGGGTGTGCCTTAACTTCCTGATTTTGTACGGTTGAATCTGTAATTGGTTGCTGGTGATTCTTGGTTATCACTAGTGTCAGGGTGAAAAAAATGATTACAGCGATGGAAATCAAAGTCCAAGGGTCCGCTAAACGTGCATTTACGGCCAACCGCAGCGCTTCTTGGGCTGAATCTGCTCCTAACCGTCCCAATAACTGTGGACCAACTGCTTTAAGGTTCAGAACCAGGTAGCCCATCCCAAGCGTAAAAAACAAACCTAAAAAAGAAAATGAAATGGCTATTATCGCTGCGGTTCTAATTGATTTCCAATTGAAATTTTTAACCAGGCAACAGACCAAATATGCCAAGATGCCTACCAGCAGCGGGCCAAACATTACCCAGAAGTATTTTCCAGCTGTAAAGAAACTGAAGCTTGGCAATAAACCTCCCGCTTGGGAACTGAAGCTCAGGAAGAACGGCAAGTACAGCAAAATACTACCGATTCCCAAACCCAATCCCAATTGGAGTAATTGCCAGATTCGCCCTTTGAAACCAAATTTCAGATAAGAAAAATATGTTATGCTACACGCAATCAGTAGAAGATAAAAGGGGAAATCCCATGTATTTATAAAGGAGAGTCCCCCAAGTGTAATTAATCCTAGTCCAAGATGTAAAGGCTCCAAACCATTTGAAGCGAGCCATCCTTTTGCCTTGGACTCCCAACCGCCAAGCATTGCTTCAAATGCAATGGCGATTGACAGTAAGATAAATGGCATATTAAGCACGTGGGGGTGAATGTCTGCAAGTATGAAGCTAAAAGCTGGGAATTCGTCAATAATTTCGATTTGAGTCCCCGCGAAATTTTGGTCAATCACTGTTCTGGAGGCCGCCCACCAAGTCCAACCTCCCCCACGTAGCGGATACCACGAGAGGTTCTTTGGGGCTTCGGTCAGTTCCCGTAGATTGAATTTAGACCAAAATGAAGAGACCATGTTACCTGCAGAATCGGTTGAATAGAATAATCCTCGGTTGTGCAGCACATCAAAGAATCCATGCCAATTGGAAACAACCAGCAACATGATGGGAGCAAGTAATGCGGAAGGATAAATCCAATCAGGAATATCATCGTTATGGTTCTTCGCTCGGGTGCTCACCAGTAAGCTGAACACCACTCCATAAGCCCCCAGGGCGGTCATGGCATACCAAAAAGCCGCAATTAGGTTATATCCAACCTCGGAGGCCGTTCCCGTGATGCGCATGACCATAACGCCAAGTAAATATCCAAAATAATAATATGAAATGCTATAACCGCTCAACCAGGGATCCAAAGGTGGAAAGGAAGGTGAACGCTCAATGGCATTTATAAATGCCATTTCCATGAACTTTTCAGTATTGATTATTTCCGGATTGTAGGCTCGGAGAATTGCCATCATGAGAAAAGCAAAAAGGAATATGCCTTCAGCCCAGAGTATAAGTTTTTGAGTTTCTCTGATTTCATTCCAGATAATTGAAAAACCGTCTTTCCTGGCAATCAGTAAGTTGATAATGACCAAAATAACCAGGGCAACTAATTGACCTGAAATGTCATTTTGCAGTAAATGCAATGTAGTCAGCCACCAGAAGATGAACCCCCACAGTAATAGCCCCAGGGGTTTAATAAAGAAATAACCTTTGCCTGGCAACCGGCTAAAAATTCGCCGGCCAAGAGGCAGTACAATCACGCCAATCAAGATTGAGAAAACCCACCATAAAAACGCTTGAATCATGGTTTCACCTGGTAGATACTGGTTTGGCCAGAACTGTAAACTTTATCCCAGAGGATGCCTTCGTTAAGTGCAAATTTATCCAATCCATCACCTGGATAGAATCGTTCTTCAAGTTGGCCAACGATGATGTAGGCCACTTGATACTTTTCTAGGAATTCCCGTGAAAATTCCATATCTGTTGTATTGTAAAACTCGTTGACCGCGTCCACACGTTCCTGGACCCGATTATCAGCCAAAACGGCATGTTGTTGTCTTTGGTGATAATTCCAGCCTACCAATCCGGGCAGCCCGGTGTAAATCGTGAAGCGGTTTCCCCAGCGGTATTCGTATGCCTGGCCTTCCAGGATAACAGGAGAACCTTTTACATGGTCCTGCATCCAAATAATGGCATCATAATCTTCGCTCAAGCTCATAGCCTGTACTTGTTCCGGCCGCTGCGGGTCTAGTGTTCCTGGTTCAATATAGCTCGAAGTTTGCATAAACTTCATGCCATCCAAGGTATGTTCAGCGTTCTTGTCCATGCGGTCAGTCATTTTGTCAATTCCAGCCATAACTGGGAAGAATGCCGCTCCAACTAGTAGAAGAACCAATGATACCTCGTACAGCAATTGGAATGACAATTTCCAGTTTCGATGGGCTTTCCAGACAATCATGATGGCAGGGCCTGCAACTAACGAAAGCAAGATCCAGGCCTGTAAGTAGAGTTTGAAAACTGAATTTTGCCGTCCGTTATCACCTTCAGGCCAAATCAATTCAACAAGAATCGTCAGCAATAAAGCCGTACCGATGATGAAATATATCAAACGCTTTGAATCTGATTTTTCCTCGGTGGTCAGGAGGAAAAGTGCCAGGACGCAAAGCGGAAAGGCATAGACCACCACAACAGCTTTCATCAAGAGTAAGCCTGCAAAAGCCAGGCTAAGAAAAACAATTGCAATAATGATTGTTCTCAGGTGCGGTTGAAATTTTTTAAGCCTAGAGACCCGGGTTGTTTTCATCCAATTATAGGTTTCCCACAGAAGGAAAGCCGTAATAATAAAGAGGAAAAGGCCCCAATGCCCTGTGTATGATTTTAATGGCGTCTGAGTGCCATCCCACAAAGCTACTTTGTTGTAACCCGGCCTGAAAAGATCGTTGAAGGGCTTGTACATCAATACGCTCAGGCCGAACAAGCCGATCGCGGAGGCGATTGTAGGCAGATAATTGAGAATCTTGTGCCAACCTTGCGCCACATGCTTACCGTAGCGTATCCCCGTATATAAAACAACCAGAATCGCTAATAAGGGATAAGTGTAAAAATCCCAGGTGTTGATCGGTTTTAGTGAACCCAAAACCAGTCCGCCCAAACCAAAAACGGCAATTATCTTGCCAATTCTCGACTTAAGTGTGTCCCCGAATTCCATTCGGGTTTGCAGGAATGAGAGACCCCAAGCCACTGCCAGGATTGCCACTGGCATAACCATCAAATGCGCATGTAAATCAGCATAGAGGAATGTGAACATCGGGAATTCTGTAATTGGCTCGCCGGGTATCATACGGCTTGGAATCCAGTACCAGTCTCCAGGATAGAGCGGCAAAGGAGTCTTTTGCAGATATTTTATGAACCCGCTAAAGAAGAAACCAATTTTCTGTAATCCTGTCGCCAACGCCAGGTCCGTGCCCCCCGACCCCAATTTTTCAAGTGTTTCCTTGAATAGCCTTATGGCGCCAAGGTTACCCAGAAAAGCCAGCAATAATGCAGACCATAACCCTGCCCAGAAGGGCTGTCCAAAAAGTTTGAACTGAGGAGATTCTCTTAGGATAGCCTTGAGTAAATTCCAGCCAATACTGAATGCCCCGATGAAAACCAGTGAGTACCAAATTGGTAGAATGATGTTGTAGGCAATTGCGGGGATTATGCCTAGAAGCTTGACGGGCATTGCCAGGATCACAAAACCATAATAGTAGTAGTTGATGAAGTCGCCAGCGAACCAAGGATTGTAGGCAGGGAAAATTGAACTTTTTAGGACCGCATTAAAGAACGAGAAATCCATCGGTTTCTCGCCACCTTTCCACGGGTGCCAAAGATCCGGATTTTGATAACGTATGTAAAGGAAAAATGCAAAAGCCAGTAACCCCAATACCTCAATTAGCAAGTACTGCTTCCACATGCGCTTCAGATCGCTCTTGAGTCCGTTTCGGGTCAAATATGCAACAATCAGGTTAATGACGACAACAATCAGGACCACCAGCAAGATGTTGGATTTAGTATTTTGGATGCCTATATTCCCAGCAATGAAAACTACGTAAGCCAGCCCTAATAAGGCAATAATCTTGGTAAATGCAAAACCTTTATCCAGTAAACCACCCAGTGCTAAACGCGTTATCGGAAAAACCAGCCAACCGAACAAACAAATGAATAGATAGAGGGCAGCCGCTCCCAAGAATGGAGATGTGTTTATAGGGCTCGTGCGATTGAAAAGTTCGCTCCAGGTTCCGCCCTCTGTTTGGGTCTTTTTTTCTTCCGGGGTCAGTTGGAATTGGCTTTGTGGAGTATTCGCAGGTTTATAGGTGTCAGCTTGTTTGGCAGTAATATTGGCAACTTTGTTAAGGTCAACTTGTGCAAAGAGTGCTTTAACCTGATTTAGATCAAAACTAGCGTTTTTCCGGAAGACAAGTGTCTTTGGATGGTCATAAACGGAAAATGCTTCCTCCGCATATTGATCATTGAAGCGTAGGTTCCCGAGGCTTGGATACGAAGTGCCCACATGAACAAGGTCAAAACCTAATCTGCCCAGATTTGAACCTAATTCAGCATCGTTATAACACTTTACAAGGTCCGAATCCTTTGGACAACCCATGAGTTCCTGGTAGAACAAGGTGGCTAGTGGATAACGCTCCGGCACTCGTACGGTGGTACCCCAAACCCGGTTTGAACTCATTAAAATGTAATCGGCATTACTTAGATAATCGACCATGCGGTCGAGCTTATTCTGATCTTCAGCCCAATATAATTCCAGGTTTTTGCCTTGATAGGTCCCGTAAGTGTCTCCATATGGAATGAAGCCCGGCTTGGAAACTGGCAAGGCATCATCCCAACTGGTCTCCAACAAATTTACGGGAGCATTAATGGCGATGGCTCCTTGCCCCTCGTTCAGGCTAAGTTCAAGAATTAATTCCTGCTGGGCGGGAACAGTAAGTGGTTGATCAAATGCTAATTTGTAGTCAGAAACAGTACCACTATCAACGGAGAGGAAATCACCTTCAAGTTCCCCCGTACTCAAATTTTCTGGATTATTGGCCGTGAACAGGCGAAATTGAAGCCGCTTAAGATTTGGGTTCTGGCTAAGGTCCATGAGGTGAGGAATTTCCAGTTCGGTAATCTGGCCCGCATTTGGAACCGTGAAAGAGAGTCTCTGATTTCTGCCAGGTGTTATTGTTCCTGCAATACGCGGTAGGTTAATCGTGTGGAAGGAACCATCACTCCTTGGCAGAGCAAGCTGAGGTTCGCCCTGAAAATGCGTTATTGATTGCGGCGCAACCGCCTTGATTTCAAATAAATAAGTCTCGCCATTTTCGAGAGCATATAAAGGCAGCTTAAATAATAACTGGCTGGGCTGATTCTTGTCTTCTGTTGCCAATTGGGCTTTAACAGGTGCCCCTAGCGAAATCCTGCCATCCTTGATAAGAAATGCTTCCAACGTGTAGAGTGAATTATTGTTCTTGTTGGCCTCATCCAAGACATTCGGCAGTTTTAATGAATCAAGATTGGCATTTACCGTGGAGTGATAGAGGACGTAGAAAGGGTCGTTTGCCTCAACGACAGCTTCAGCCGGAAATGAAATCGGCACCTTTTCAATTCCATTACTCGTCAAGTTGGAAATGGTGATGGCCCCTGGGAGGTTCTGGTAGATCCAGGAGCTGGTGGCCACTCGGGTAAAGTCGCGGCTGTATATCCGCGTAAATGCATAGGCCCAGGTTACTGTTCCAAGCAACGCAAGGATTGCGATGACTCCACCCAACCATGACCATTTCTGTACTTTGGGATGGATTCTTTTATAAATCAAACTCTTTGATAGTGTAAACAATTTGATGCAGGCCCAAGCGGCGGAAATTGCCAGCAATGGGTAAATCAACAAAAAATAGCGCATGGATGAGGTCCATGAGATGGATTGCCATAAAAAGTAGAATAGTGTCCACAAAATAATTGGTAAATATGGGGACCATTTCTTTTTGATGCCTGTGTAAATCTGTCCAACCAATCCCAAAATAGCCATAACCGCAAACGGTATTCCCATGCCCCAGAAAGCCATATTGGAAGATGCAAAGAAAAACGACCGTCTAGCCCATTGGAGAGCGGGTGGTGAATCCGAAAGTCCTTTGGCAGCGGCCGCGAGTTCCTGCATGTTTGCCAGCCACTTTGGATTGAGGTTAAAGTTAAAGAAGCTTGGTCCCGAGAATGCGTAAGGCTGAAGGACCCTAAAAGTAACAAAACTTACAACTCCAGCCAATGTCAGTAAGCCGAATGTCCGTAAGTATGCGTCGAATTCAATGCCTTCTGATTTTGCTTTTAGATAGCGCGCATATATTACAAGGGGTAAAAGCAAAGCCAATGTAACTGCATTGACTTTTGACGCGGTTGCCATCCCCAGTGCCAGTCCAAAGAAGACAAACAACCACAGTTCAAGGCGGTTTACCTTGCGCCTATCCGAGATTGGAGGCTGCATTTGGATGAGAACCGCAACATAGACAGTTAACATTCCAAATGTATTGGTGAAAGTATCTACAGTCATAAAATGAGCTTGTTGGATCGGTAAAACACTTAACGCGTAAAAGGCAGCCGCCCCCAAACCTAACCAATCGTTCCATAGCTTTCTTCCAATTAAGAAAGCTAATAATATCGTCACAAGCTCAGTAAGTACGGAAAGTTGCCTTCCAAGCAGAGTAATCGTGTCGTAACCTGTCTGTTTGGTCAGCTCTGCAATATAACGAATCAAAAATACTGGAAAAGTGCCATAAACAAAAAAACCATAACCCTGGTTTTGCGGGTTCAATGTAGAAGTATCTGTCTTAAAATACTCAGCCAATGAGCCAACCGGTCTAAGGCTGGTTTCGACCATAGTAAGAAATCGCTCGTCTGGATGAAGATGGGTGCCCATATCCCACTTTAGGTTGTAGCTGCGTAATAAAAAGCCAACAAGCAAGATTAATATAAACAAAACCAAACCGACGCTTCTTATAAGCGCTAACTGCGAGGATCTTCGGTTTGGCTGATCAGCACTATTCATATGAACTCGAAAGTCTATTTGGTGGCTATAAAAAATGTTTCAGTTCCGTCTTCACAAAACGGGTTTTCAACCAATTGGCGTACTTTCTTGTAAGGTATAAAAGGATTCCTTGTCGAAGGGAAAAGAATCCATTTGCCGAATAATTTTTTGTAAAACAGAGTCATGATGCAAAAGAGATGGCCTCTCTCAAGCATCTGCATAGCCCAAACAGGAAAATAATTAAAGGATTCCACTTCGGAAAAACCAGCGTCCATCAAACGCGCTTTCCAGGTTTCAGGATTGTCCAAATTAACGTGTCGCGAGATTTTATTGAAAAATTTGGAATAGGAGCCTGCCAGACGCTTCAGACCAAGAGTATTAAATACTTTCATACCCCAAAGATCTGTTATGAAGCGAGCGTTTGGTACCGCGAAATAGAATTTACCTCCAGGTGCCAGGCAACGATGAACATCATTAAGCACAGTCTGCACATTGGGAATATGCTCGAGCACAGAATTGGACATTGCAGCAGGAAAAGTTTCTTCAGGTGCAGGGATCTGGTCGCCGTTCCCTTGAACAAGCAGGCCATAAACCTGACGCTCTTTGGCTTCTACCAATGGTTCCCACCAAGGGTCAATGCCAAACATAACTTTCTGCTCAAGCAAAGCTTTGGCAAAATGGCCATCTCCCGCACCTATATCAAGAACGGGTTGCGCCAAATCTTGCTCTTCGTAAAAACGTTGTTCACAAGCTCTGAGCATTCCCCGAAAATACGGCATGCTGAAAAGTTGATGCTGGGTAATCTCATCCAGTTGCTTTGAATTTAATGTCGCCATACGCGTTAATTCTTATATATCTCCAGGTATTTTTTTGCCACTGATTCCTCGCTGAATTCTTGCAGAAATTCAGGTTTTATTGGGTAAGCAGCCTTTCCTTTTTCAAGCACTTGGCAGATTTTCTCGGTCAATGAAATCGGATCTCCAGCCTTGAATAGTGCTCCAGCTCCACTTTTGGTGACTGGTACTCTAATTCCAGGTGAATTGGAGGCCACTACCGGGGTACCCTGGCCAAATGCTTCTATTTGCACCATTCCAAAAGCTTCGGTCCTGTTGGTACTGGAAACGACCAGCAGATCACAAATCGCAAAGAATGCCCGAAATTCATCGTCTGAAAGAAAACCCAATTTTCTCCAGTTATTTTCATATGGTTTTATGAGGCTATCGATCTTCGCTTGGTAGGCTTCCTCTCCTACCACGCCCTTCCATGAACCAGCGTGCAAAACGACAGTATCAGGAAATTTTTTGTGGATTTCAGGTAATGCTTCAACCAAGGTTTGATAACCCTTTTCAGAGGCTACCCGCCCTGAAAGACCGATGTAGCGATGATTTTCATCAAGACTAAATTTGTTTCGCAATCCCTGAATGGTTTCTTTTTGAGCAACAACGGGATTTATCGGCGGAACAACAATGCGAACTTTGGTGAGCATATTTTGAATTGCCGGCGATGTTTCGGCATAGTCTTGTGTCATTTGGACTATGACATCTGCTTTTTTTAGGGCAACAGTGTGCAGCATTCGAGTGCCAATAAAAGGAAGTTGAGTTAAGATGCTGCCTTCTTTTTCCAGGTCGCATTGATAAGTGACGACCAAGCGTTTTCCCTGCGACTTGACCAAACCCGCCAATATGGCTGATTCAAATTGCGGCAAATGAAGGTTTACTACATCCGCCCACTTGATCCACGGATTGGCAATTTTACTCAAACCTAACATGAATACGCCTTTTGAAAGGCGAAAATCGACTGGTACCCTTACGACATGCAAACCAAAAATCTCTTCTTCCAATGGAAGTTGTTTTTGATATTGCGAAGTTAATACCGTTACCTGGTTGCCCAAAGCGACCAATCCACGCCCCAAACGTAAGGCATATTGCGAAAGCCCCGAACTATAAGGTTCAAAGTATGTGGCAGAAATCAAAATATTCATTCTGAGGCAGCCTCCAACTCTTTAGTTCGGTTGGCTTTTTTGAATAGCGACCGTAAGTTCTCTCCGAGGATCGAAATACCAAGCAAGCCGAAAAGACTGGTAATTACAAAAGTGGTGGCATGTAATGTCAGGGCCAGGGCAAGGGCAACCGACTGATGGACACCGATTAACCTGTAAGCAGAAACCACGCCGGCCTCAAAAACTCCCAGACCGGCAGGTGCAGATGGTAAGGCATTTACAAAAGCACCAGCACTCGTAACAAAAAGAGTCCACCAGAATTTTCCTTGAGCGAGCAATGGTTGCTGAATGAGCCAAAGTTGTACCATTGCCATCATCCAACTGGAAAACAGCAGTCCAAATGCAATAAGGACTTCTTTGGGTTTGAGGAATAATTTGAAACCTTCCAAAAAACCAACAATACGGCTCGAGAGTTTTTCACGCTTTTCAAGAGTTGATATTTTCCGCGTGAGAATCCAGGCCTTTACGTCTGACTGGTGTTTTGCTCCAAGGGCTCCAATGACCAGAATAAAGGTCGTAAAGAACAGCATGACATAAGCCAGTAGTTTCAAGGAGTTTTGTGAAACCACCAACGACAATGTGACCAGGAATAGTAGCGCGGCGATAAAGATATCAAGCGTGCGTTCAGTAATGATTGAAGCAAATACCTGCAAAAAAGGCGCTTTGTTCTTGTCTTTCCCCGTTAGCAATGCCGCCCGGCCAAACTCGCCAAGTCGAAAAGGTAATATATTGTTTAATAAGTAACCCGCGCTCATAGCAAAAAACGAAGTCTTAAAGTCAAAATTTTTACCCAAGATGCGATTCCAGGCCAGTGCTCTCAGAACCATTCCAGCCAAGTTGAAAATAATCGAAAGTAATAATGGCAGAATTGGAATCGAACGAAGAGCCCCAATGAGATCCCTGGGGTTAATCTGTCGTGCCAATAAATATATTGAAAGTCCACTAATTCCGATTGGAATCAGCCATTTTAAAGCTAGGCTTAGTGTGGATCGATTGGTTCCAGCTTGCATTTACTTATCCAAACGCAGGATAGCCATGAAAGCTTCCTGGGGAAGCTCTACGCTTCCCACCATCTTCATGCGTTTTTTCCCTTTTTTCTGTTTCTCAAGCAATTTCTTTTTACGGGTGATATCTCCCCCATAACATTTTGCTAGAACATCTTTGCGCATGGCTTTCACATTGGCTCTGGAAATGATGCGCCCCTGTGAAGCAGCCTGAACTGGAATGACAAATAACTGGGAAGGAATGATTTCTTTAAGCTTTGAAACCAACGCTTGTCCCTTGTGGTAAGCATCATCCTTATGGACAATGGCTGTTAAAGCATCCACGGGTTCTTCATTAACCAAAATTTCAAGCTTTACCAAATTACCTGGACGGTATTCCAGGAATTGGTAGTCCATCGAAGCATATCCCCTGCTGCCCGATTTCAAGTCATCGAAGAAATCGATAATGATTTCCGAAAGAGGAATTTCATAATTGAGCTGAACGCGGTTTGCCGCAGGATACTCCTGGCTGACAAATACGCCGCGCCGCTTTTTGACCAACTCCATGATCACACCGTAATAATCAGTCGGCGCAAAGATCTCCAACGCCATCCAGGGTTCTTCAATTTCTGTAATCACACTCTCATCAGGTAAATCAGCTGGGGAGGCAACAATAACAATGGAACCGTCCTGCTTTTTGACCTGGTAAGCAACTGAAGGCGCTGTAAAGAGCACATCCAGGTTATATTCGCGCTCCAACCGTTCCTGGATAATATCCATGTGGAAAAGGCCTAAAAAGCCGCAGCGGAAGCCAAAATTGAGAGCCTCTGATGATTCCGGTTCGAAAACGAGGGAGGCATCATTGAGTTGGAGCTTTTCAAGTGCTTCTTTTAAGGCGGGGTAGTCTTCACCTTCTGTAGGGAAAACACCCGCGAAAACCATGGGTTTTACCTTCTTATAGCCTGGAAGAGCCTCTATAGCAGGTTTAGCCGCGTTCGTGACCGTATCACCCACTCGAGATTCAGAAACTGTCTTGAGACCTGTGGCAATGTAGCCCACATCTCCTGCTTCCAGTTTATCCACTGGAGTCATTGTAGGGGCAAAAATGCCGACCTCAACCGGTACAACCTTTACTCCAGTTGCCATCATCAGCAGTTTGTCGGTCGGCGTTAATGAGCCGTCAAATATGCGTACATAGGAAATAACGCCTTTATATGAGTCGTAATGCGAATCAAATATTAAAGCCCGTAAAGGAGCATCTGTAACACGCCTTGGCGCAGGTACTTTTTGGGCTATAGCTTCAAGAACCGCCTCTACATTGAGGCCAGATTTGGCACTGATGGGAATGACTTCGTCCTTGCTCACACCCAACAAGTTCACGATATCCTTGGTAACTTCATCCACCTGGGCGGATGGAAGGTCAATTTTATTGATGACGGGAATAACGACCAGGTTAGCGTCCAACGCTAAGTATAAATTCGCCAGGGTTTGAGCTTCGATGCCTTGCGTGGCATCCACCACCAGAATGGCTCCCTCACAAGCATAAAGGGCCCGGCTAACCTCATAACTGAAGTCAACATGCCCGGGTGTGTCAATGAGGTTGAATTCGTAGCTTTTTCCGTCTTTAGCTTCGTAGACCATGCGCACGGCTGATGCCTTAATTGTGACACCGCGCTCACGCTCGAGGTCCATCGTGTCCAAAACCTGCTCGGTTGTATCCCGGTCAGAAATCGTATTTGTCAGATGGAGCATTCTGTCAGCCAAGGTAGATTTACCGTGGTCTATGTGGGCAATAATGCAAAAATTTCGTATTCTGTCCATAACCTTTTTAGTATAAACGATTTTGGCACATAACCTGAGGAAGCAAGTGCTCAGTATAGTGACATTTTTCAGAATTCAGCCTGTGAACAATGGTGGAAACTAGCAGTAACGTAAACTTAATCGAAGTGATAAAGTAAAAATATCAACAAGGTCAGATGGTTAAATTACGACGTACCTTCATATGGGGAAACAAATAGAATCCATTGTTCAACACTTCCTCAAGGCAATGTTACTTGGCCTTGTTTTTTACAAGGATAGGAGGTTTCAGGAGTTCTCAGGTAAGCCAATATTGATCTGTGTAATGCCCTAGAATCATCTCAGATAATGGTCACGGACTTTCGCCTCAATTTGGTTATTGGTCAACTTATCTGCCGCTTCGACACCTACAATGCAAGCGCCTAGACCTGCATGCTGGATATGTCGTTCAAGTTCACCTTTCGCTTCTCCAGGACCAATAATCCAAATGGAATCAGCCGTCTTGACAATTGCTAAGACGGTGTCATAGTAATTATCTAATTGTTCACCAAACTGCCTGTCGCGAATGTCCTCAGCAGTTGACCCTACAGGCTGAACGCCACCTTTTGATTGGGACTTACCAGAAAATCGAACGCGTTTCACCATTTCCGATTGAATTTCCTGAATTTCTACATTTTTGTCTTCAATGGTCACGATTACCGCTTTGCGGTGATCAATCCATAAACCTATTTCTCTTTTCATAGTTCACTCCTTTTAGATCTGAACATATCAGCTTCGACCATGTACACGTTTCTATTTGTAAGTTTAACAGTTGATGATCAATTGTCTATAAGTTGTAGACTGCCAGCGTGAAAGTAAATATCGTAGAAGATTACCGTTTTTGTTTATCAAACCACCTCCGGATATAGGGAATTTTGACTCTGAGGGTAGCCTGACAACGTTCTGTGGCAATTTCTTAGACTATTAAATGATAAAATCTAATTATTGTGAAAGCCATTATTGAAAGTTTACGGCCTCGTCAGTGGATAAAAAATTCCGTTATATTTGCCGGGTTGATTTTTGACGGACAGTTGAACCGGCTGGATCCGTTCCTCAGGGTACTGGCTGCAGTATTGATATTCTGTTTCATTTCAGGGGTTACCTATACCATCAACGATTTGCTGGATATTAAATCGGACCAGGTGCACCCCACCAAGAAGTTTCGTCCGATCGCATCCGGCCGACTGAGCAAGCAAACTGCCATCCTCTTAATCTTTGTTCTCGGCTTATTATCTTTGTCGGGAGCGTACCTACTCTCACCATATTTTGCACTTCTGTGCGTTGCTTATACACTGCTAATGCTGGCCTATTCCAAATGGCTGAAAAAAGTGATGATTATTGATGTAATGGTCATCGCTGTTGGTTTTGTACTCAGGGTTGTTGCAGGCCTCCTGGTCATCCAGGTGCGTTACTTTTCGCCTTGGCTGCTAGTTCTAACAACTCTGCTGGCGCTTTATCTTGGTTTTGGCAAGCGTCTCTCAGAGTTAAATTTGCTGGACACCAAAGCAGGCGCGCATCGCCAGGTACTGAATGGCTATAGCGTCAATCTGCTTAACCAGTATCTGATTGTTATTCTCAGCGGGATTTTGATTACCTACTGTATGTATACCTTCAATGCCCACCCGGATTTAAATAATCAGTGGATGATGTTGACAATTCCATTCGTGTTGTATGGGGTTTTTAGATATATGCACCTTATCCAATCAGGCACTAAAGCATCTGCCCCAGAGGATGTTCTAATTGGGGACCGGCCCCTACAAGTGGCGATTTTTCTTTGGGGTGTGGTGGTTGTCGCCTTGATATACTTCTTGAGGTAAGTATGCCAATTATCCCTGCCAGTGCTTGTGCAAAAACGATCTTGTTCGGGGAACATGCTGTTGTCTATGACCTGCCGGCGGTTGCCTTACCAATTTCCACGCTAAGGGTTAAGGCCATCATCGAACCTGGTATTGGTCTCAATCCCGGGACTATATTAGTCAAAATCCCAAGTTTGTCTGTGGATTCTGACCTTCTATCCCTTCCGAAGGATCATCCTGTTGTCATCTCAATCCAGGCAACCCTGGATAGCCTCGGCATTAAAGAAAAACCCACTTTTCGATTGCAGCTTGGCAACAATTTTCCTCTGGGTGCTGGCCTGGGTGGCAGCGCTGCCATTGCGGTTGCTATCGCTCGCGGTCTTTCAGCTTTCCTTGGTCATCCGCTTGATCAGGCCGAGGTCAATGCCATTGCCTACCTTGCCGAACAATCCGCACACGGAAAACCATCAGGAATTGATAACACGGTAATTTCTTTGGAACAACCCATCTACTTTCAGCGAGGGAAGAATCCTGAAATCTTAAAACCTGGAGCACATTTCTCTTTCCTGGTTGCGGATACTGGCATCTCTAAACGCACTCAGGAAGTCGTTGGGGATCTTTTTCAAAAACGATTACACAATGACGAAATCCAAAATATTATGATTTCTATAGGCAAAATTAGTCAAGAGGGTCGGAAAGCATTTATTAGTGATAACCTTTCCCAGTTGGGGTCATTAATGGATGAAAACCAAGCTCTGTTGGAAATGTTAGCCGTCTCCTCCCCAGAATTGGAAATTCTCATAAGCGTAGCCCGTTCCGAGGGTGCCCTGGGAGCCAAACTCACAGGGGGTGGTCGAGGTGGTTGCGTTCTCGCCCTTCTTGAAACTCAAAAACGCGAGGCCATTGAACGCGCATTGTTAAATGCCGGAGCAAAACAGACTTTCTATTTCGAAATTGGACCCAAAAGTGCCTGACAATTCTTTAATTTTTCTTAAACTGGGTGGTTCGCTAATCACTGACAAGGCCAAACCTGAAACCGTTCGAAGAGATGTGCTTTCCAATTGCCTGGCACAGATAAAACAATGGATGCAAGAGAACCCTCATTCAAGATTAGTGCTTGGCCACGGTTCAGGTTCCTTCGGTCATCACACAGCCAAAACATTCCACACCCGTGAGGGAGTCTCGACGGAGCATGATTGGTTGGGCTACGCAAAGGTTTGGTATTCAGCTCGCAAATTGAACAATTATTTCATTGAAGCTTGTGCAGAGGCAGGATTGCCCGTTGTTGATTTTCCGATTTCGGCGGCGGTAATCACCAATAACCGAATTATGGAATCCTGGAATACCGAAGCATTAAGAGAGTCTCTCCAGCACCCTTTAGTACCTGTTGTGCATGGCGATGTTTGCATTGACCACGAACTGGGCGGCACGATTCTCTCAACGGAAGAAATCTTTGACCACCTTGCAGGAAAGCTAAAACCAATTCGGATATTAGTGGCTGGCGTAGAAAGAGGGGTTTATTCGGATTACCCTGAAAACAAATCGGTTATCCAACTTATACCCACAGACTCAGACTTTTCAGGCTTTTTGAAGGGTTCCAGAGCCAGTGATGTAACGGGTGGCATGGCCTCGAAGGTTACCCTCATGCAAGCTTTAGCCAGAGCCAACCCTGGTGTCACAATCAGCATTTTTTCGGGACTAGAGGAAAACTCAATTTACAAAGCCCTCAGTGGCGAAACACTGGGTACCCGCATCATCTAAAGCGAATTGCATCAGAATACCGTATAATTTAGCCCTATGATTTACACACGCCAACAATTGGAAGAGTTCGAAGCCCAGCAACTTGCGCCTTATGCTATTAAGAGTAAGGATTCAAAAGGGCGAGGTTTTCCCGAGGAAGAGGCAGATTTTCGCACTCGTTTCCAACGGGACCGCGAGCGAATTCTACACACAACTGCCTTCAGGAGACTGGAATATAAGACCCAGGTTTTCAT
>DATIUL010000032.1:0-3624 GCA_035466865.1 Anaerolineaceae bacterium
GATGGATATTCAGAAAGTTTGGCCCAAGTACTCATGGTAACAGTTGCCGTCGAAAGCCTGGTATTTGCCTTCGTCAATCGGATGTAATCACCCAATTCTGCCGTTTGGGTAGCCTGGAAACCTTGGCTTGGTACATTTGGCGGAAGGGTCGTAAGCAGTGAATCGTAAACCACTTCCGGGCCTGTTGCTGCTTTTACCTGTCCTGCGGGAAGCGCTGCGAAGAGCAGCCCCACCACCAAAAGCAGGCCAACAAATTTGAATAACTTACTGCTTTGCTTCATTGATAAATCCTCCTAATATGAATGAATGGGTTGATCCGGCAAAATCTGCCTTTCCAAAAAAACACAAATTGAAATAAGCGAAGATTGACTCTCTCCTTTCCGGGTTTTGCCCCCTTTGGAAATGATTGCCTAAAATCGAATTAACGCGGGATGCCCAGGCCGCATTTAACCAAGCCCGGAACCCCATAAATTGTGCGCTAGAACTGAATTTTTGCTTTATCGTGTTTTCCCCCTGCCTTTCACACCATCTGTAATGGCCAAAGAGCCATTCCAGTAAAAAACTTCCTGAGATCTGCAAGACCAAACGCAGACCATTCAGGTGGAACCCAACTAAATGAGCCGCCTTCTTTCAGAATCTGCAAGGGCTGCCTTCTATATCTCATAAAAGCAGGCCCCTTGGTTGGTCTGAAGATGACCTATTTAATTGTCTCCTCCCTGTTTTCCCCATAACCCCTTCTGCCAAAATGTAGTTACCCCCAGACTTTCAAGAGGGCAGTTTGCATATTATAAGTTATGTCAAGTAAATATGGAGATTTTTGGTGCAATTTTCATGATATTCCACTTATTTTGTGCATTTTGTCTTAATAACAGGTTAAGCCGGCATCACCGGATAGGCAAAAGAGCTATTAAGTTGTATTAATTAATCTGGAATATTTAATAATTAATCGTTCGAGATATCTGAATCGAAATCCATAGCCACAATAATGCGGGTCCTTGAATAGTCCGGAAGGCTGTAGTCAGGCGTTTCACCTGTGAGCAAGCGCCCACAGAAGTAAAGCAGCAGCTCTGGGGCTTTCAGTTTGTCAAAGCCGCTTTCGGGGTAAGTCTTGGCCAGGTAAGGCACCAGGTCCATCACATGCGTGGAAACTTCTTCTACATCAGCCGTTGGAACACGAAGGATGGCCGTTACCTTGCCCTCCAGAAGCTGGTCGCCCAGTTTGAGGCTCACTTTGCCGCCAATCAGACAATCAGCCGCGTTTTGGTCAAACTCAACAGGCGTGCGCTTCAGCCAGCCGCCCTTGCGTTCAAGGTAGTTCTGCAGTGGGCTGGCAGCCAGGGGGCTTCCTGCCCAATCTGATCCTGAGTGGATCCATAAACCCGTGTAACCCAGGTGTTCCCAGGCCACGGCGGTTCGCCTGGTGATATCAAATTCCCCTCTATCAAAAATGTCGGCTGCCCAAGGCAGTATGCGGAACTCTGGGGAGGCAAATGCCTTATCCCCACAACCCGGTTGAATGGTCATCACGGTTGGCTGTTCCAGAATGCTAATCTTGTTGAATTCCATCCACGGTATCGTGGGGGTGGGTACAGGTGTGGGCATGGCCGTGGGCTGGGGCCGTGGGAGCAAGTTCTTCTTTGCGGCGTTGAGCTTGGGTTCCGCGGTCGGGGCCAATTCGGCTGCCAGGAGTGGCTCTGCTTCGTTGGCAGTGGTGTTGATAAAAGGATCGCTGGGGGCCTGGGCTACCGGTAAAGGCGCAGCCATCTGGGGCTGATAGCTTTGTAGTGCTAAGAGCCCCAGAACGATTGCGAGAATACCAGTGCTGAGGCTGAATAAGCCCAGCAATTTCTTACTCATGTCAGTCGACTTTCTTCAATGAGATGAATGAGCCGATGGAGATGAGGGCGAAGATAACGGCCGCGGCTTGTAGGAAGCTGGGGCTGGAATATCCGCCTGTTACAGGTGCTTTCTGGGGTACTGAGGTCGGCCCTACGGTTGCGCTGGGGGCAGTGGTCGCCGTGGGTGCCACAGTGTTTGTGGGAACCAGAGTGAGTGTGTTGGTAGGCACAATTGTGGGCTGCAAAACCGGGGTCTCACTGGGAGCCAAGGTCGCAGTTGCTGTTGCAGTTGATGTTGCAGTTGCTGTTGCAGTTGATGTTGCAGTTGATGTTGCTGTTGCAGTCGCCGTGTTGGTCGCGGTAGGAGGAACAGTCGGCTGCGGATCCGGAGTCTCATCGACTACCTGGGTTGCAGTCGAGGTTGCCGTTGAGGTTGCGGTTGACGTAGGAGTGTCTGTAGGTGTGCTGGTCGGGGTATTAGTCGGAGTATCCGTTGGGGTATTGGTCGGGGTGTTTGTAGGAGTATTTGTCGGAGTATCCGTTGGGGTGTTGGTAGGCGTGTTGGTCGGGGTATCCGTTGGGGTACTGGTGGGCGTGTTTGTAAGGGTAGCTGTAGCTGGCGCGCAGTTATAGTTACCACTGTACGCTGATGGATTATTCAAGTAAACAGTCTGCCCGTTCACCGTAACTGAAGCGGATGAAATATCGATGTATCCGTTCCCAATATAAGCAGTGAAATGCACAACATTGCCGGTTCTGCTGCCCGGGGGAATCGAACCGTAAGTATAGGTCAAGTTGCTAATCGAGTCGCCATCTACGGTTCCAAGAAGAACAAAATGAACTTCGACACTATTTCCTAAACATTCAACATGCGAGAGATTGAGGGCGTACGTGCCGGCGGTCTCTTGTGAAACCCCGGATTCTAATCCGGCCGTCAAAATGGCACCGGTATTCGCCGCAAACGCAGTGGAAGCAATTAAGGAAGCGGCGCTTAGCACCGCGCTAAGGATAAATAATAGTTGTAAAACCTTCTTTTTCATATTAACCTCATCTTTTTTTTAATGATTATTACTTTAGTTAATGTTCATAAATATACCAACTATAACTAATACTTCAAGGAATGAGCTTATACATTTGTGGCTCTCATTCATCCTACGGAATCCTGGGAGCCGCATGTTCTTCTGTACATTCTGTAGAACTTTTTTATCTTGCCTTTTCCTTTAGAACCAGGAAAAGCCCAACTGGAATGATTGCGAATATCCCTGCCATTATTTACAGCAAACCTGAGCTGCCAGAACTTCGAGTGACGGAAGCTTCCACTGGAACTTGGGTTTGTGTAACAGGCGGGGTCTGCTCAGGATCCTGGTTGTTTCTTTGGTGGGAATAAACGATGGGTCTTTTTTGGAATTGGCCAATCCTCTCAAGCCTGAGCCCAGGAGGATTCCAATTTCAGAAATTTTTGAACGCGCCCCTTGATTTAATCACTTGTGATATCGATTTCTTCATCGCCCTTAAACCACCTGTAAAATTACACATTTCTTCCTTCGAAAAATGAGCCTGAATATGTAAGCCTCCCTACTCGTCAGGATTTTGTGGCAGAACTTTATTCCCTGATTTGGTTTTCTGCGAATCAAAATTATTGTCAGATGGGAAAAAACATTTATTCTTTACCGCCCTAAATATAAGTTATCACTTCTTTATAAATCGAAATCGATGGCCACGATAATGCGGGACCTTGAATAGTCCGGAAGGCTGTAGTCAGGCGTTTCACCTGTGAGCAAGCGCC
>DATIUL010000033.1:0-1961 GCA_035466865.1 Anaerolineaceae bacterium
AAAGGCCCCGGCAAGGGGTTCAAGCGATGCCGGGGCGGTTTTATTGAAATCTTGGTTCACCCAGCTCTTTGTTGAACTCAAGCCAGGTTAAGGGGTGTATTACAGGTTAGGGAGCGACATCCAATTGGGTGGCGGTGAAGATGGCGGTCAACGGAGCATTCACCAATGGGGTAATTCCATCAAGGGTGTCTGCGGTATCTTGTGCTGCATCTGATTCAAAAGCCCATGCCCAATACACAGTAACAGTACCGGTACCGGCATCGGTTGGACCGTAATTGATGTCCAAAAGTGTCACAGCACCAGCGGCTGGGGTAATTTCCGTGGTCTTGGCTGCGTCTGAATAGAATTTCAGGTATGTCAAAGAAGCAAGGCTTGAGTCAGCAGCTAGAGTGATTTTAACATTGCGGGCAACTTGTGAACCAGCAGTATCATAGGCCATATCAAAGCTGCCAGTTGTGCCTGGGGCAAGAAGTTTGCCGGCGACGCCTGTATCACTGAATGTCTTGAAGAGGTCGAAGGTGGTTGTATAGGTTGTGTTGGTGGTACCTTTGGTGTCCAAAGTAGCTACCCACTTTGCAACGGTCGCGGTCCCGGAAGCGGTAACGGTGGTCACGTACTTGGCATAGGTGCCAGAAACGAGGGTGGTGGTGATCAGGGTCAGTACCAAGAGAGCACCGGCAAGCTTGAGTAAAGTATTCTTTTTCATTTTTTTCTCCAATAATTAATTTGATTGAGTGTTAAAAAACCGAATTTGGTTTGGTTTTTATGCATTTGGCTTTTGTTCACCTTCCTTTTCCGCGGCAGCCTCTGCCTCCTCGAGCTTTCTGCGCATGGCTTCTAACTCAGCCTCGAGTTGGCTCGTCTTGATAGCCTCCCTTTTCTCAAAAAAGCTCCTCCGCAGAACATCATAGAGGATAAAGAGGACCAAAGGAACGGCGATGAACAGAATCATCCCGATTGGAGACTGCAGAAAAATAGCTGCGTAGCCCAAACGAGGAATCCTAAATAAGAATTTGCCTTGCAGCATGTCGGCGGTAAGGGGAGTTTGGTCAACCGTATTGTTGTTGTCACCCTTGGTCTGAAAGATCTTTGTTCCACCTGCCTCATCGATTTTGGTAATCCGATGCGTGATGATTGACGAACCCTGCAGGTAAGAGACGATGTCGCCCTCTTTCAGGGTATCGGCAGGAACTTCTTTGGTCATGGCAATATCGCCGGGCAGAATTTGTGGCTCCATGGAACCGGAAAGCACAATCAGCGGTTTATACCCAAAAAAAGAGGGCACTTCCTGGGGCTTGGCAACGGACTTGAAAATAATTGTCAAGTTCATGATCAGGATGGGAATAAGCACCACACAAAGAAGGACGGCCAACGCCGTCCAAATTTTTGATGAGTTCGATTGGTTTTTCTTGTACATGATTACCTCATTAATTTGACACAATCATCAATTTTATTACGTTTGTTGCAAAATGCAATAACCAATACTAGTGAAACCTTATATAAATGGTAAGAATTTACTTTGCCAGTGATTTTGCGCGTGTCTTCCTCAATAATGCCCCTCAAATATGCATTCACTTAATACCTGGCCACTAAATTAAGGCGTTTCAACAGGCAAACTGGAAAACCATCCGCGTTTATTCTCAAGAAGAGCATACTCCACCAAAAGCCTAATCTACGATCAGCAAAACGATGATTTCCTTCCGCGATGTGCTATCTCAAATATGGCTGTTTTCGACTAAAATATATAGCAGAGAAACTTACGTAGCGATTTGGGTAAATGTACCCAATTATCTGAAATATGAAAAATTAGCTACGAATTAAGGAGAGGATATGTCATTTAATAACAAATCTCGATTGGACCCTTCACAGGTTCAAGACCGGCGCGGGCGCGGCAGCGGAACAAAAGTTGCTGTTGGCGGGGGGGTTAGCCTGGTGATCTTTGTGGTGGCTCTGCTCTTAGG